>JAACFF010000134.1 GCA_009937635.1 Chloroflexota bacterium | reverse complement strand
ATACGGTTACGGCCGTCTGGCCAACGTCTTCACCAGCATCGAGTTTGAACGCATGTGCAATGCTGCGGGACCGACTGACGGTGAAGTCGTCTTACGCGATGGCGTGACCACGCCAAAATCTGTGGGCATTGTCCACTGTGTTGGCAGTCGTGACCGCAACTACAACAATTACTGCTCCGTCATCTGCTGCATGGCCAGCCTGAAATTCGCCCATTTGGTCAAGGAACGTACCGGAGCCGAAGTGTACAATTTCTATATCGACATGCGCACTGCCTACAAGGACTATGATGAGTTCTACCAGCGTGTGCTTGATGAAGGGGCTTTATTCATAAGGGGTCGCGTGGCCGAGGTTACAGATGCTGCACGTTTGCCAGGAGAAGAAGGCAAGCTGATCATACAGGCAGAAGATACTCTGGCCAGCAAGCAGCGGCGCATTCCTGTGGACATGGTTATCCTGGCCGCTGGTCTAGAACCACGCGCCGATTCAAAGGAAGTTGCCAAGAAATTTGGCATTTCCTGCAGCGCTGCCGGTTGGGTCACTGAGAGGCATCCGAAACTTGACCCGGTGGCAACCATGACCGAAGGCATTTACATCGCCGGAGCAGTGCAAGGTCCGAAGGACATCCCCTCCAGTGTGGCCCAGGGCGCGGCAGCGGCAGCCCGGGTGATCGGCCGCATCAACCAGGGCGAGATTGAGCTCGAACCTATCAGAGCGACCGTAATCGAAGAGAAATGTTCTGGCTGCCGCATTTGCAATAGCCTCTGCCCCTTTAACGCCATCCTCTTCCACGAGGACCGCATGGTTACGGAGATCAACCACGCCCTTTGTCAGGGTTGCGGCACTTGTGTCGCAGCCTGCCCGGCCGGTGCGATAACCGGGACTGGTTTTAGCACTGAGCAGGTTCTCTCGCAGATTGAAGGACTGTTGGCGTACAGTTTTTCTAACGGGGCGAATCTACTGGAAATGGTGCCGGCCTAAAGGCAGGCTTTAGCCAAGGAGACGATACTATGACCAAACAATTCGAACCCGTGGTAATCGGATTCACCTGTAATTGGTGCAGTTACCGGGCTGCAGATATGGCTGGCACCGCACGGCTCAAGTACCCACCCAACATCCGCCTCGTCAGGCTGATGTGCTCCGGCGGACTGGATCCCACATATGTCCTAAAAGCTTTGTCTGGTGGCGCTGACGGGGTGCTTATTACCGGCTGCCATCCAGGTGAATGTCACTATCTGGAGCAGAATTACAAAGCATTGCGACGGTACAAATTGCTAATACGCACTATCGCTCAAATGGGTATTGAACCGGAACGCGTCAAACTCGTTTGGGCCAGCGCAGCCGAAGGGGTCCAACTGGCCCGCGAGATCACCGAGTTCGTCGAGGAGATCCGGGCCTTGGGCCCGCTGAAGTGGTCCACAGGTCTGCGACCGCCGGCAAGTCATATTGAGCAACCTGCCGTTGCGGAGGAGGTGATGGCATGAGTGAAAATGGAAAAGCGAAGTTTGCCATGTATTGGGCAGCTTCCTGTGGCGGCTGCGAGATCGCGGTCCTAAACATCAACGAAAAAATACTTGATGTGGACGCTAATTTTGATGTGGTGTTCTGGCCGGTGGCCATGGATGCCAAGTACAAAGATGTCGAAGCCATGCCGGATAAGTCAATCACCTTAACGCTCTTCAACGGAAGCATACGCAATGACGAGAATGAACATATCGCCAAGTTGCTGAGACAGAAATCTGTTTTCCTGGTCGCCTTTGGTTCTTGTGCAACTGAAGGTTGTATTCCGGGAATGGCCAATTTCTCCAGCATGGAACAGATCTTTGACGCTGCCTACGAAGGCGTATCTACTGACAATCCGGAGCACATTCGACCTCAGTATACCTACGAAGTCCCAGAAGGTTCGTTAAACATTCCCGTTTTCTATCCAACAGTGCGTACACTGGACCAGGTTGTGGATGTAGACTACTTCATGCCTGGCTGCCCGCCCGAGTCGCATCAAATAGCGGCTGTGATCGACTTGGTTATCGCAGCGCTCAAAGGTGAGGCGGAATTGCCGCCCAAGGGCGCTGTGATCGGTGCCGGTGGATCGGCGGTGTGTGATGAGTGCGGCCGGACACGCAATGTGAAAACGATCAAGAAGTTCGTTCGTATTCACGAGGTCGAGCACGTAGATCCGGAGCTATGCCTTCTGGAGCAAGGCATCATGTGCAATGGCCCAGCCACGCGTAGCGGTTGCGGTGCTCTTTGCCCGGCTGTAGGTGCACAGTGCATCGGCTGCTACGGGCCTGCGGCAGATGTTCTGGATTATGGAGCCAGGTTGATGACGGCCGTGGCTTCCGTCATCGACAGCACAGATCCAGACGAAATAGATGAAATTCTGGACGGTATCGTCGATCCGGCGGGCACGTTCTATCGTTTCAGTCTGCCTCATTCCATGTTGCAGGCTGCAAAACCGGCGTGGGCCGGAGATTGACGAGGAGGAAACCGAATGGCACGAATTACAATTGACCCCATTACACGCCTGGAAGGGCATGGAAAGATTGAAATCTTCCTCGACGACGAGGGTGAAGTAGCCAACACGTACTTCCAGATACCGGAACTGCGCGGTTTTGAACGTTTTTGTGTTGGCAGGCCGGTCGAAGAGATGCCCCTTTTGACCAACCGCATATGCGGTGTGTGCCCTGAAGCGCATCACATGGCTGCTGCCAAAGCCGCCGATGCCGTCTACGGAGTCGAACCACCACCCGCGGGGAAGAAACTGCGCGAACTGCTGTACATGGGCTTCTATTTCACCGACCATACGACCCATTTCTATGCCTTGGGTGGACCTGACTTTATCATGGGCCCTGATGCGCCGGTTGCGGAACGCAATATCCTGGGCGTGATTCACAAAGTGGGCTTGGAAATTGGGGGCCAGGTTATCCAGGCTCGCAAATACGGCCACACCGTTGTGGAAATGCTTGGTGGGCGTAAGGTGCATCCATGTACTTCGATCCCTGGGGGCGTTACCAAGGGGTTGACTGAAGAGGAAAGGCAAAAGATCGAAGAAATGGGCCGCTGGGGAATTGGGTTTGCCCAGTTCAGCTTGCAGCTCTTCAACGATCTTGTGCTTGGCAACCAGGACTATGTTGATCTAATCCTCGGCGATATATACACCCATCGCACCCACTATATGGGCTTGGTTGATGAAAACAATCACGTCAATTTCTATGATGGGTTGGTCAGCATCGTTGACCCTGATGGCAAACGTCTTGGCAAATACGCGCCTCACGAGTACACGGATTGGATCGCCGAACGTGTTGAGCCCTGGACTTACCTCAAGTTCCCCTATCTTAAAAAGGTGGGCTGGAAAGGATTTGTCGATGGCAACGACTCTGGTGTTTATATGGCCACGCCGCTCTCGCGCCTCAATGCCGCCGACGGCATGGCCACGCCATTGGCCCAGGCTGAATACGACAAATTCTACGAGACATTGGGTGGCAAGCCTGTTCACCAGCGATTGGCGATCCATTGGGCACGATTGATCGAACTCTTATACTCGGCCGAGCGCTGGGTAGAGTTAGCGACCGATCCCGAAATCACCTCTCCTGACTTCCATGCGGTTCCTACCCAAACTCCAACAGAGGGCGTGGGCATCGTGGAAGCGCCGCGCGGTACCCTGACCCATCACTACTGGACAGATGAGCGTGGTGTTCTAACCAAGGTCAATCTCATTGTCGGTACGACCAATAATTACGCGCCGATAACGATGTCTATCAAACGAGCAGCATCCAGCCTCATCCACAATGGTACAGTTGTTACGGAAGGACTGCTCAATATGGTGGAAATGGCCTTCCGTGCCTATGATCCTTGCTTTGGCTGCGCAACCCACTCGCTGCCGGGACAAATGCCGCTAGAGGTCACCATTCGTGATGCTGGTGGCGAGGTTGTTGATGTCCTACGACAGTTCTGTTGACCGATCGACGAGGGGCCGGACCCGTCCGGCCCCTCCACGAACGCTGGTCGTTGGACTTGGCAATCCCATTCTGGGTGATGATGGTGTCGGCTGGCGGGTGGCCGAGACGGTGAGGGCTTCCCTACCGGAAGATAATGGTCGTGGTCGCCATATAGAAGTCGATTGCTTCGCCCTCGGCGGATTGAGCCTCATGGAACGTCTCGTTGGATACGAACGCGCTATCATTGCCGATGCCATACAGACCAGCGATGGCGAGCCAGGCCACATCTATTGCCTTTCTTTAGATGACTTACCCGACCTCTCAGCCGGCCACACCACGGCAGCGCATGACACATCTCTGCAAACGGCCATACGCCTGGGCCGGGAAATGGGAGCTGTATTGCCTCGGGAGATCACGCTAGTGGGCATTGAGGCAAGACGGGTCTATGATTTTTCAGAAGAACTCTCGCCAGCGGTTGCCGCGGCTGTGCCCGAGGCTGCTCAGATAATTAGTCGCCTATTATATCGAGACAGTTTGCCGGCCACCCCATAGCGAGGGTAGACTTTGTCTCTCCTGATACGAATCGGCTGGTAGCGGATTAATTGGAGGAAGATAACCATGATATCACCTGAGATGCTTCGACGATACCCATTTTTCGCGTTTTTGGATCATGCCCAATTAGCCGACGTGGCCATGATTGCCGAGGAAAAGGAAGCTGGAGCAGGTATCGCCCTGTTTGCCGCGGGAGAGCCGGCCAGCGCCCTTTTTCTATTGCGAGAAGGCAATGTCGAGTTACATTACACGGTCACCGACGAACGGGGAATGGAAGAACAGCAAGATTACCTCGTGGGCATGATTAACCCGAGCGAAGTATTTGGTATTTCGGCATTGATCCGGCCTTACCAATATACAACCTCTGCCCTGACTGGCGAATCTAGTCAATACGTTGAATTTGATGCTGTGGCGCTGCGGGAACTATGTGAGAAGGATTTAAGTCTGGCTGCCGAATGGCAGCGTCAGATTGCCGAAGCGACATTGGAGCGACTGCACTATACGCGAATCCAGTTGCTTGCTGCATCATAGCCGCTGCCCCTGTCTTGTTTCCAGGATTGTCAGTTTAACTCGACAATCGTTCCACTGTTGCCATCGACGCGTATGCACTGCCCGGTATGCAAGCGCGTTGTGACTTGAGATACCCCAACGACGGCGGGGATTCCATATTCGCGCGCAACTACTGACCCGTGCGTCATTAAGCCCCCCACTTCCATCACCAGTCCACCGGCGCTGAGAAACAATGGCGTCCATGCCGGATCGGTCCCTGGACAGACCAGGATTTCTCCTGGCTGAAGTTGTATGCCCTTCGGGTCTAGAACCACTCTTACAGTACCTTCGACTACTCCAGGTGAGACGGGGCTGCCCTTCAGGTCGCCATCTATACTGGGTTCCCCCTCACCAGCGCCTTCGTAAAAAGCTTGCCCATCACTTAGCAAAATTCGCGGGATTTGTCGCCGTTCCTTCTCTCTTTCAACGGCCAGACGGCGTCGAGCTACCAGTGCGGACCATTCTGCTTGCTCATTAGTAGCTAACCGTTTAGTTTCACTCAGGCGCAAATAGAAAAGATCATCCGCAAGGTGCAAAATCTCTGAATCGACCAGCTCTTGCCCGCTATCTAGCAGGGTTTCACGTATCAGCCCCATAATTCGTATGATGGTGAATTTGGGCGATTCACGCAGTCCGCTGAGAGCGCGGATGCGCCGCGCCGCTATGCGTACAATCTTTGCCCGTAGACGGCCGAATAATCCATGGCGCACGGCGCGTTCTAGTTCCACGATATTTTCTTCCGCTTCCTGCTGGGAACGGGAAAAGACCGCATCAGGTGCCATTGTAGGATCTTTGATCTGCAAGTAGCTGCATAGAACTTGCATGATTTGCGTCGGATCTTCCCGCCAGCGGTGACGGCCTAAATCAATCTCGCCAATGCCGCGCATGCCATACTGCTGCAAAAAGCTCGCTACGGCCGTTTGCGCTGTAGGTGGCATTTGTCCCAACAGGTACAGTTGCGCCAACGCCGGACCCCCTTCTACCTCAAAGAGCGCACTAGAATCCGGGTCTGTCTGGATCGCTACGGCCGTTTCCCATAGCGCTAGGTCCATCTCTGTTGTTACGTTGTGCGGCAACCCGCGAGTAACCGCCAGCGCATTGTCCCAGCCTGCACTGGTTGCCAGCCGGTTTAGGATATTGAGTGAAGCCATTCCGGCGCCAATCATTGGTACGAAACGGGGCAGCATATAAGGGAATACGTCAGCCATCGCCGCTTCAAAAAGGGCAATGCGGTCTGTCAACGATTTTGCCGTCTTTGCGCGTTGGCTGAATTCAGATACCAAGGCTTCCGCTTCCTCCTGATACTTGACTCGCATGCTGTCCGGATGGCGCATAGCACGCAAATAGCGGGCAGCCACTGGCAACAAAAATCGCCCAACGCGCTTCGCCGTACTCAATTTAAACCAACGCCCCTCTGTCTGAAAGCGAGGATCCTCAATTAAGGCCTCGATCACATTGGCGCTACTTGGTTCAATAAATTTCATGAAGCTGTGTGCTACCCTGCGACCAATGGGGTGTCTGAGTAAGCTAGTAAAGTCTACGAATAATCGTTCACCGGCTGAATGAATTACCGTCTGGGTTTCTACTGTCAAGTCAAAGCCAAACAACCGCGCTGCTCCGGCGAAAACGGCGCGAATATTGTCTTGGCCAAGTGGTGTCATCGGCTCCAGAAGACCTTGCACCGCTCCAAAAGAGAACATCGCCCTTACCGGTTGGGTCTCCGGTTCCTCGCCCTCAATCAGCGGGTAGAGCGAGGTCACCGGGCGCGACTGCAACAGCCACATCTTGCCGCCAGACCAGGCCCATTCTACATCCTGCGGCGAACCGAACAGCATTTGTACGTCACGTCCCAAGGCTACCAACTCAACGATGTTCTCGTCGGGCAATGCCTGGCCTTCAGCGGTGTCTCCGCTGATGGTAATCGTTCCGCCAGCCGCTTGTCCGTGAATAGTGAGTGCCTTACTCCCAATCGTTTTGTTGGTAATATGGCCATCCACTGCCTGGACCATATAATGATCCGGCTTTACCTGCCCTGATACCAGCGCCTCGCCCAAGCCCAGCGTGGCGTCAATCACCATCTCTGTGCGCTTGCCGTTCAGTGGATTAGCCGTAAAAAGCACGCCGGAAACTTCGCTGGGAACCATTATTTGGACGATCACGGCCAATGCGATTTCATCATGACCGATATTATTGCGTTCGCGGTACCCAATAGCCCGTGCCGTCCACAGGCTGCTCCAGCAATTAATTACCGCCTGCAAGAATGCCTCTTCGCCGATCACGTGTAAGAAAGTGTCTTGTTGGCCGGCAAAAGAAAGATTGGGCAAATCTTCGGTCGTAGCAGAAGAGCGCACGGCGACGGCACAATGGGAGCTGTTTTCCTTAGCAGTAGAATTCCCATTTTCCGGGGCGCTTGATTTCTCCAGATTCGCATATGCGTTGCACAGAGATTCGGCAATGATGTCTGGAATGATGCCTGTTGCAAATCTTTCTCTGATGGCGGCTGAAACAGCGTCCAGGGCAAGAAGATCATCGGCGGCCAGATTAGTGATTTGACTTTTGATAACAGCCCCGAGTTCATTGCTGGCCAAAAATGCGCGATACGCTTCAGTCGTCACTATAAACCCGCCAGGAACCGGAAAGCCGGCCCTGGCCAGGCGAGCCAGATTCATGCCCTTACCTCCGCTTATGTCGAGCGTGGCCTGTCTGCTGTTAAGCGGAAGAATCATCCCCTATCCCCCGGTTACTGGATTGTATACGACCGCCGATGCGCCAATTAATGCATCCCACACATCGCCCATCGTGTCCGCCAGGGCTACTGGGCAACCGAGTTTGTTTGCGATTTCTTGTGGCGAGATATCATCTAAGCTAATTGTGTCAGGGTGATCAAACATGACTCGCGGGAGCACGACTAGATCGCCATAAACTTGTGCTTCCAGTTGAGATAACACGTCGTTGCCCATGAGCAATCCGGAGACGGTTATGCTGTCGCCTAGTCGATTATTGATGATTTGCTGCACGTTGATGGTCAGCCTAGTGAGGCGAGCGAATTCGGCGGCAGTTTGCCGCAATGTTGCCGCGAACAATGAACCGGTCGCCAATGTAATTCGCTCAAATTTCCACGGCTGGGTATGATCTGCAAATTCTTCAGGATTTTGCGAGAACCTTGTGTCCCCTGATTTCTTAAGATTTCGCAGCCAAAGTTGGATTTCCTTTTCTACTGCGCTCCATTCGTCCAGAAAGTGACGGACCATTCCCAGACCGTTTTCTCGTAAATCCTGGCCATCATAGGCATCATGATGAGGGAGCGGGCGATCGGCGACCAGATACCACTCATCAGTAGCATAAATGAAGCGGCTATTGAATCTTTGCTGGAATTCGCGCTGCAAAGTTGTCACATAATCCAAGATCTCCGCCGCTTCTTTCTTGCTGTGAGTGCGCAACCCATATTTATGCTGTTTTGTCAGGCCGACAGGTACAATGCTGACAGATCGCACACCAGGCCATAGACGAGCCAAATCTTCTATAGATTGTTCCAACCACTTGCCGTCGTTCACCTCTGGCACGATGACAAGCTGGGTATGCACTTCGATCCCTTGTTCCGTGAGTCTATGTAATTGCTCTAGGATATCTCCAGCATTCTCGTTACGTAGATATCGCCTCCGTTGTTCCAGATCCGTGACGTGGACCGATATGTAGAGTGGGGAGAGTTTCATTGTCTCGATACGCCACCAGTCGTGCTCGTCGAGGTTGGTTAAGGTGACATAGTGACCAAAGAGGAAAGAGTAGCGGTAATCATCATCTTTGATGTATAGTGTACGCCGGAAACGAGGGGCCATCTGTAATACGAAACAGAACTCGCAGAGGTTGTTGCAGCGCCGGATGTCAGTGTCAAAGGTGGGGTGGGCGAACTCGATTCCCAGTGTTTGACCATAGGCCCGTTCTGCTTCAAATAGGAGGAGTTCGTCGTTGCGGCGGATAAGTAATTCTAGCGATTCTTCTGCGGCATAGAACTGTACGTCTATGACGTCTTGCACTGCCTGATCGTTAATGGCCAGCAGTTCGTCACCCGGCCGTAAACCGATGTCGGCGGCCACGCTGCCAGATGCAACTCCGGTGATTTGCCCGGCTGAAAAAGTCGTCAAATCAAGTTCTTGAAATAGGGTCATCTTTTACACGATCCCTGATTAGCTTGAGAATATCTTCAAGGATATCTTCTGGCGAGCGGTCCGTATTGTCAATGATGATCGCATCTTTGGCTGGTCTCAGCGGTGATACCGTGCGGCTCCTGTCAAACTGATCGCGGCGGTTGACGTCGGCCAGGATAGCTTCATAATCGGCTGTATGCCCCTGATCTTTACGATCTAGCCAGCGCCTCCGGGCCCGTTCTTCGGGGCTGGCCGTGACATAGAGTTTCAAAGGGGCGTCAGGAATGACCACTGTCCCAATATCACGGCCGACCATGACGACCCGGCCACTTTGCCCATACTGACGTTGCCGTCGAACCAGTTCCTGGCGAACTCCGGGAAAGCTGGAGACAAGGGAGACATTGGTGTCCACTTGCGGGGAGCGAAGTTCCCAGGTGACGTCATCGCCATTCAGCAGAACGGTGTACTGGCGGCCGTCTGTTTCGCCGGTAAAGGGTTTTATGTCCATGTCGATGGTGCGCGCCAATCGAGTCACCTCTGCCTCATCGGCCAAGTCGATCTCGGCCTTCAGAGCGGCGAGAGTTGTGGTGCGGTACATACTGCCCGTATCCAGGTATAGATAACCCAACCGGTCGGCCAGCATCTGGCCGATTGTAGATTTCCCAGATGCGGCTGGGCCATCGATCGTTATTACTTTAGGTGCTATCTCAAATCCAATCATCACTATTTTTTACTGTGGCGGTTTCTATTGCGGTTCGTGCGGCGATAATTTGGTTTCTTGCGTGCCGCTGCACGTAGTTGGTTAATTTCTTGTGAAGTGAGTCTTCGCCATTGGCCTGGTTTCAAGCTCCCCAGCTCCAGCGGCCCGATCTTCACTCGCCTCAGGTGTAGGACTGGGTGACCGAGCCCGGCAGCGATACGGCGTATCTGGCGTTTGCGCCCCTCGCGCAGCACAATCCGCAGGCGTGTGCTGTTTCTATTTCGCTCCAATACCTCAATGTGGGCTGGCGCTGTGAGCCGGGCGTCCAATAACACTCCCTGGCGCCATGTTCCGAGAACCTGGTTGGAGACGGTTCCTTCCACTTCTACCTCGTACTCTTTCTCGTGCTCGTAGCGCGGATGAGTCAGGTGGTGCGCTAGTTGACCATCGTTGGTCATCAATATCAAGCCCTCGCTCGGCTTGTCCAGACGGCCGACTGGATAGAGGTGACCGGGTTCTGGGATCAGATCGCGCACCGTCGTTCGCGCCTGTTGTAATTCATCGTCAAGTGAAGAAATGACGCCCCGTGGTTTGTTAAGCATAATGTAAGTGAACGGTTCGCGCTCCAATGTCAATAGCTTGCCGTCCACCTTGATTTGGTCTACTTGCAGATCAGCTTTATCACCTAGCCTCGCCAAGCGGCCGTTTAAGAGTACCCGCCCGGCAGAAATAAGCCTTTCATTCTCGCGGCGGGAACCATAGCCGGCCCGCGCCATCAATTTCTGTAGACGTTCTTGCATTTCGATATTTCGCCTGATTACTAAGGCTTACTCTTCTTCGTCGGCCAGCGCCGGCAGGTTATTTATGATCGACAACCCAAAATGCTGCAAGAACTCAGACGTCGTGCCGTACAATATCGGCCGTCCTGGTGTATCCATACGTCCTCGTTCTTCGATCAATCCTTTGCTCAACAGCGTACGTAGCGCCCCATCAGAGTTAACCCCGCGAATCTGATCGATACTCGGTCGCGTGATAGGCTGCATATAGGCGATAATTGCCAGCACCTCCAAGGCTGCCTGGCTGAGGCGCGTTGTTACTTCCAGGCCCAAAAAGCGCTCGATGACGATGCTGGCTTCTGGAGCACTGGTCAACTGCACACTCTGCCCCATCCACTGCAGGCGTAAACCGCCTTTCACATATGATTGCGCTAGCTCTCCCAATAACGACCGGACCCTGGCTGGTGAGATATCTAGCACCTTGCCCAGGCGGGAGGTAGAGACCGGCCCGCTGGCGACAAAAAGGATGCTTTCCAGCAAGGCGATATGGCTAAGTTCGCTATTATCAGGCATGGTGCTGTGATGACAAAGGTGTGGTCACGATCGCGATTTACGTGTTGGCACACAATTCATCTTTTTCTCCGGATCGAATATAATCAGGTGCAACCAAGACCGGGTTGCAGTAGCTAATTATTATAATCCAACGTGTCAACGGAGACGAAGTGATGAGCGATCCAATTCAATATGTTCAACATCGTGAGCAAGACCATTTGGCAGAACTACAAGAATTCTTGCGCATTCCCAGTGTGAGTACGCAGCCGGAGCACAAAGAGGATATGCTCGAAGCGGCACGATGGCTCGCCCAGAAAATGGACGAAGCAGGATTGGAGCATTGCCGGGTGATTGAAACAAGCGGGCACCCCTTGGTGTATGGGGATTGGTTGCACGCCGAATCCGGTGCACCCACGGTGTTGGTTTACGGGCATTACGATGTGCAGCCTGCCGAACCTTTTGAACTCTGGGAAACTCCTCCCTTTGATCCCGTGGTAAGAGGTGCGTATCTATATGCTCGTGGAGCTTCCGACGATAAAGGGCAGGTATTTATTCATGTGAAAGCGGTACAGGCTTATTTGAAAACTCATGGCCAACTGCCGGTCAACGTGAAATTTATTGTGGAAGGTGAAGAGGAAAGTGGCGGATCCAGCCTCGGCGCTTTTATCCCTCAAAATATGGCGCTATTATCCGCTGATGTGGCTTTGGTATCAGATACTGCCATGGTAAATCCTAACCAGCCGGCCATTGTCTACGGTCTTCGCGGCATGGTCTACATGTTATTGGACCTCACTGGACCTGCACACGATCTACACTCTGGCAGTTATGGAGGGGGGATCAATAATCCGCTGAACGTCTTGGGGCATATCATCGCTAGACTTAAAGACGAAAGCGGATTTATTTTGATTCCGGGGTTCTATGACAAGGTACGGCCGTTGAGCGAAAAAGAACGAGAGATCCTTTCTCGATTCCCCTTGGATGAAGATGTCTGGCTCAAGGAAACGGGTGCGCCTATGGCCTGGGGAGAACCGCAGTATACCCTAGTGGAGCGACTGGGCGCTCGGCCCACGCTGGATGTGCATGGTATCATTGGAGGCTATACGGGACCTGGAAGCAAGACAGTATTGCCGTCCAAGGCCCACGCCAAAATATCCATGCGTCTTGTCCCGGATCAAGATCCGCAAGAAATTGCCAGATTGTTTGAGCAGTTTGTCGGCGAGATCGCCCCACCAAGCGTCGATGTTTCGGTGACAATGGATGCAGGCGCCCTGGCCAGCATCACCGATTACGAAATTCCAGCCATGAAAGCTGCATCTTCAGCCTATGCCCAGGTATTTGGCCGCGAACCTGTGTTTATGCGTGAAGGCGGCTCACTTCCTGTTATCAGCCAGTTCCAGCAACACTTAGGCGTGGAAACAGTACTCATGGGTTTTGGTTTGCCGGATGACAGGATTCATTCACCCAACGAGCGTTTCTATCTTCCCAACTACTATCGTGGCATCCAGACCAGTATCCACTTCCTGGCTGAATATGCTCGTGCGACTTAGTTGTCTGGAACTCTATAGAAAGTCTTCATAAAAATCTATTTGAAACAATGCCTGATTGCTATATTTAACCCACCCCAGGTGAAGCAATTTGTGGATCCAGCACTGAATCGTTTCCAAAGTTGGTCTTGCTTATTGAAACACGTGGACCCAAGGTTTTTTGCAATCCACATAAGTTGGAACGCGATCTCTATGTTTGTTCTTGGAGGAGCGATTCAACACATAGACCCGGCCATTTGACTCGTCAACTTCAACCTGCCACGGTTGAAAACCACCATCCTCTTCAAAGGAAATTGTTTCTACCGGAGCCCCATTCTTGAAGACGGTTATGCTCCTATCGCCGGTGTTTGTGACGTAGGCGAAACCAGTACGCGAATCGACAGCTACGCTCCGCGGCTTATCTCTTACGCGGTATGTTGCTACGTGGTTCGTACCCTGCAAGACCGTAACCGTATCATCTGCAGGATTAGTCACATAAGCATAACCGGTCAATAGATCGATATCTACTTGTTCTGAAACCTCACCGCTGTTAATTTGTGTAACTTGCTTGCTGTCAAGGTCAACGATAGAGATATTGTTGTATGATTTCTTATCTTGTTTAGCACGGATATTGGTCGTTATCAGTAGCCTCCGGTAAGGGTCTACGGCCAGGTCCTTGGCCCCTTCACCATAAAACTGAAACTGATCTACAACCTCCGTGCCGTTCACTACGGTGATGATCCCATACTGCCAACTGGCAAAGTAAGTAAGACCGGTTAATTTGTCGTAGCCGGAAGCGAGCTGCCAGTGGATGCCTTGCCCGTTAAAGTCCGGCACGAAGAGGTCCATAATTTTTTCTGAACCGCGAATGATGGTTATGGGATCGTTTAGATCAGTCACATAAGTGTAATTGTTCACCGGGTTGACGGTGATGCTATATGGTTCATAATAAGCTGGGATTTGGGCCGTTTTCACACCTGTATTCAACACCGAAATACCGGAATGAATGTTACTGACGTAAACGGTATCTGATCGGGGATCGCTTTCCACATTGATTGGCCATTTGCCCGTATCGATGCTACCGACTAATTTCAAATCCTGAAGAATGCTGACATTATCAGTTTGCTCGTTAGTGATATAAACCAAGTTGGAATGGTGGTTGATGGCAATATCGTTGGAACATTTTG
>JAACFF010000525.1 GCA_009937635.1 Chloroflexota bacterium | reverse complement strand
ACAAGTGGGTGACGCCCGCCAAATCGATGAGCTCAATGCCCGCCAGCAAGGGGGCGGATACGGTCGTTTTCGCACGGCGAATTTCTGCTTGCAAGGCTGTGGCGGAAAGACCCGGATTGCGCAGTGCCACCAAATTTGGCGGCAAAGGTATTTCCAGCGCCTCTGCAAGCCAGACCAGCGCTTGCTGCTCGCTGGCGTCCAACGCCATGAGCCAACTGGCGAGTTCCAGCAGTTCAAATGGCAGTCCTGCCGGCCCCAGCGTGTGTGCGTAGGTCATCACCTTGATCCAGTCGCCTAGGGGTGAAAGCGCGGTCAGGTCTTGCCCAACCATGCGCGTCAGCGAGGGCGCGAAGCAATCCAGACCTACCGCCAGCCCCTCGGCGCGAATTAGCGATGCCGCTTCGTCAATGAGCTGGGTGATGGTACGGGTGCGGAATGCAAGAAAATCGCTCAACACAGACCTCGAAGGTTTCTGAAAACTTTCGAATGCTTGCAAGATGAGCTGTGCTCCGCCCGCTTTTGAGAGGGTCTGGTCGATTTCATGACGAACGGCCGTTAAATCCAGACCATCCTGCACAGCAGTTGCTTGGCAATCCTTACAGAAGCAAGCCAGCCAGCGCCCCAAATCGGCGGCAGGCGAGGGGAAGCGCATCCTGTCGAGGAAGATACCATCATACAGGCCGCTTTGGCTGAGTGCCTGCACGTGGGTCAAGATCGTCTTGCGAACGGCCGTTTTGTTGGGACAAACGAAGGTAAATTCCGGCATCCCCCGGAAACCGGGCACGCGTTCACCGCTGGTGCTCACTGTCTGCCATTCGGGATGGGGTACAATGGTGCCATCTCCCGTCAAGAAAGGATGCCAGCGGTATAGCTTCGCACCATTGGCGTGGGTGATTTCACGAACGGCCGACATCAGCGATTCCGGCAATGCCCAGCCCAGCAGGACAGCATCGATAGACAGGCGATCGAAGGCCGCTTGTAGTTTGGCGCGCGCTTTTGTGGGAGCAACGGCTGTTGTCTCCGCGTTTGGTTCGAGATATTGAATGGTAATCATGATTTACTGTGCCAGTATAGCGCAGTGGTAAGGAATCTCCATCATCCCTCAGCATGAAATTTGCTCAATGGGGGAATCAACATATCCCAGTCCTTGCTATACCATAGCTCAACTCTAATACTGTCAGTGATATGGAAACCTTAACCACCATAACTCAAGAACTGGGCAAGCTTTTCGTAGTTGAAGACCCGGCCGAAGATCCTAGCTTTAGTTTTCTATTGCCCATGGTATATGAAGAAATCAGCCTGGAGTGGCGATCGTACTTTGAGCTTGTTTTTTGCACTCGAGTTAACGGGGTTATGCTTTGTGGCGCCGATCCAATGGAGACGGTCTTTTGTGCAGCCCTGCCTACACCACAGATGCTTGATGCCTTCTTGCAACAAGCACAGCCAGGAGACATGTTCTTTGGCTTTGCTTGGTATCTCTCATGCTGCTTCCGAGCATCTGGTCATGTTCATGGTTAAGAGTGTCTTGCCCCGTCTGCATTAACTGCTCCCCGCCAATACTTGAATTTCATCTGAAAAGTCTGTTGTACTTTGATAGAAAAAAGCGTGCCGCTGAAACTACGCACGCCCGTTGTCCAATTACAAACCTTCTACATTCGTGAGTACGCGTTCAAAGCGTTCTAAGGTATCGTCAATGATTTCGTCACTGTCAGCCAGGCTCGTATACAGACGGCTGCCGGCCAGGGATACGATACCCTCAGCCATGTAAGCTGCGCCCATTTCTTCCATCATGAACTTGCGCGCCTTCGCTTCCGGCAGCGCCTTAGGATCCATGATATCCAACAACATCACCCCAGATGTTTCCAAGTGGACTATCGATCCCTGATTGTAAGCTACAAACGGCAGATCCTGCTGGTCGATGATCGCTTGCAGACCGGCAGTCAATCTATCGCCAGCTTGCCCGGCGATTACAGGCGCGTTGGTCCGCTCCATCTCCAGGATGGCGTAGTAGCCGGCCGCACTGCTCAATGGATTCGCCGATAAAGTGCCGCCTACGTAGGCGCGCTCCTTGCCCGATTCCAAACCCGCTGCCAGAGTCGCCATCACTTCGGCGCTGCCTCCCAGGCCGCCTGCCGCCGGATAACCACCGGCCACGCATTTGCCAAAAACAGTCAGGTCTGGTTTGACGTCGAAGTAACCTTGTGCCCCACCCAAACCGAGGCGGAAACCGGTGACAACCTCGTCGAAAATGAGCAGCGCGCCAAATTCGTCGCATAACTCGCGAACCCTCTGGTTGAAATCGAAATGAATGGGCCGGGTGCCACTTTCCGGGCCGACGGGCTCCAAAATGACGGCCGCTGTGCCACCACGCCGGTCGTTCTTTTCCATCATTTTGCGCAATTCCGTCAGGTCGTTGGGGAAGAATTCTTGTGTCTCTTTGAGCGCCCCGCCAGGGATGCCAAACGCTTCCATAGCGCCGGTGCCGGGAATATGCAGCCCGTATACCATCTGGTCGCTCCAACCATGATAGGCGCCGCCAACCTTGATCACTTTACGCTTGCCGGTGAAAGTGCGGGCAGCACGAATGGCGCCCATGACTCCTTCGGTTCCACTACCCAACATGCGGAACATTTCCACAGCGGGCATGTGTCTGTTGATCAGTTGCGCCAGCTTATACTCATATTCGTGGAAAAGCCCAGTTACAGGGCCGCATTCACGGATCAGGTCAATGACCTTCTCCTGTACCGGCTTGTAATTGCTGCCCAAAACAGTGGGGCCACCGGCCTGCAAAAAGTCAATGTACAAATTCCCGTCCATATCCCACATATATGCCCCGTCCGCTTTTTCGATGGCGATGGGGAAGGGATAATTGAAAGCAAGATTATGCTGGACGCCACCAGGGATGAGCGCTTTGGCTTTTTCGGAAAGTTCTTTGGATCGCATGCAGCGGGTGTCAAAATAGCTGAGATAATCCTGCATTTTATCCCGCTGGATGGGGCGCATCGGTTGGCTTACCAAAGCGTCCAATTTTGCCAGGACTTCGTCCGTATCATGCCATTCAGAAATGGCGTATGCTTGTTCTTTGGGGGGTGAGGCAATCATTGTTTGCTCCATACGAAACCTCAGAGGATTTCAACCTTGACCACCAAGGGTCTCAACACGAACCTCTGAGGATTTCAATTAGTACTCAATTTCCTCGACCACAATATCAATGAGTGTTTGCATTTTTACGGCATCCGGTAGTTCCCCTTCAACTTTGAGTGCGCCGGACATGTAAGCTGCTTTGGCATCTTTGTCACCGGCAAAAACTTGGGCAGCATCAACGGCGGACATAGTCAGAACCAAATTGGGGTTTTCCACAGCACCTTCACCCGTAGCGAAACGGCCGTCTTCCACCGTAATCCAAAAAGTTCCCAGCCCTTCTAACAGGAGATGAATACGCCGGTTCCAATCCTCTACTTCTTCTTGCAGATCTTCAATCTCATTACCCATCTCACAGAAAAGGGTGAGATAAGCAGGGATATCCACTACATCGAATTCACCTTCCTGGATTTTTTCATTCAGAATTTCTTTGACTTCTTCGTTGATCATTATTTTGCTCCTTCGTACAT
>JAACFF010000012.1 GCA_009937635.1 Chloroflexota bacterium | reverse complement strand
TGGTTCCAGGAAACAGAATTGAATGGCATTACATTGGTTCTTGCTCGATCAGGATGGAGTAAGCAAGGTGGTTATGAACTGTATCTCCGTGATGGCAGTTTTGGAGACCAATTATGGGAAATCGTAATGGAAGCTGGCAGACCACATAACATCAAGCCTGCTACTCCTTGTTGGATTGAACGGATTGAGAGTGGATTACTAAATTACTGGGATGATATGGACGAAAACACCAATCCCTACGAAGTTGGTTTAGGAAAGTTCGTCGATCTCGATCAGGAAGTCGATTTCATCGGCAAAGAGGCGCTGAAGGGGATAAGAGCAGCCGGAATCAAACGAAAATTGGTGGGACTGGAGATTCATTCAGAACCATTGTCGGGACAAGCGGAGCCCTGGTCAATAGAATGCAATGGCCTAACAGTAGGAGCGATAACAAGTGCTGTCTACTCACCAGATCTGGATAAAAATATCGCTTTGGCCATGGTTAGTATTGGGTATGCAGATGCGAGAACAGAGCTAATGGTTAACATGGGACAGGAAAAAGCAGGCGCAACCGTTACTCCCTTACCATTCATTGACAACCGGGCAAAAGTGTGGCACGGAATTGGGTTTTAAACAGCTTGCTCGCATTTTAGCCTAAAGTTACGCTGGCGTTGAGCCACACCGTATGGGAATTGCCCTTGCATTTGCAGCTCCCAAGCCTTTGGAAAAAGCAGGACTAGATCTAGAACAAATGGATTTGATCGAAATCAATGAAGCCTTTGCTGGACAAGTACTTGCAGTGGGCGCTGAGCTGGACTGGAATTGGGATAAAGTAAATGTGAATGGAAGCGCTATTGCACTTGGCCATTCAGTGGGATCTTCTGGTTGCCGGATCGCAGTGACACTCGTGCATGAGATGAAACATCGCAGTGAACAGGGCGATTCTATTTAGTATGGATTGGTTACCCTGTGCGCAGAATGTGGTCAGGGTAGCACCCTGATTGTAGAAGTTCCAAACCATGACAGCAATAACAGGTGATGATCGACAGCGGTTTATTGTAACGATAGTTGATGACTACCAGGTCTTTGTGACAGCTTTGGCTCATAAATCGAACATTAGCGAAGCTTTGGCCGGGAAGGGAACACATGTCAATTGAGCGTCTTTTGGAACCGTGTTCAATTGCCGTATTCGGCGGTGCGCAGGCCCAAGAAGTCATTCGCCAGAGCGATCTCATGGGGTACAAAGGGGAAATTTGGCCGGTCCATCCTAAGAAAACGGAGATCCTAGGGCGGACGGTCTATCGCTCGGTGGCGGATCTGCCCGGAAGCCCTGATGCTGCATACGTGGGCGTTAACTGCCACCTCACGATTGACATTGTCAGAGAACTTGCTGCAATAGGTACGGGCAGTGCGGTTTGCTTTGCCACCGGTTATTCCGAGGCAGGAGAAGAGGGCATCGAACTCGAAGAGCAACTTCTGGAAGCCTCGGGTGATATGCTCCTTATTGGACCGAACACATATGGGCTTCTCAACTATCTCAACGGAGCGATGCTCTGGCCAGACCAGCAGGGTAGCAGGCGAGTTGACGAAGGCGTGGCCATCATCACCATGTCATCCAACGTGGGTTTCAACCTCACCATGCAGCGACGGGGTCTTCCCATCGCCTACATGATGTCCCTGGGAAACAGGCTGAAGTTCGACCTCCATGATGCGATCGACACCTTCGCTCGACAGGATCGGGTTACCGCTATTGGACTTTATGTGGAAGCGATGCCTGAGCCGAAGGCTTTGCAGGAAGCAGTCAACATCGCCCGGAAATTGGGTAAGCCCATCGTGGCCATTAAGACCGGGCGTTCCGAGATCGGCAGGAAAATGGTGGTATCCCATACAGCATCGCTCGCTGGTTCGGACACCCTGGTGAGCGCCCTGTTCGAGCGCCTCGGCATTGCCCGGGTCGGTACGCTGGAAGCGCTCATTGAGGCCTTGAAGGTGCTGCATGTTCTTGGTCCCTTGAAGGGCGGCCGTATTGGAGCCATGAGCAGCTCGGGTGGTGATCTTACGCTTCTCGCCGACGCCATGGGTCCGGGATTGACCATGCCTCCGCTTTCCGCAGAAATAACTAAACGTCTTGATGAGATTGTTCACGAGCGGATCATGGCCGCCAACCCCTTCGATTACCAGATGTTCGATTGGAATGATGAGGTCCGGCTCACCGAATATTTTTCCACCTTCTTGTCAGAAGATTTCGACGTATCGTTGTGTCTGCTTGATTACCCAAGAGAAGATCTTTGTGACCAGTCGACCTGGGGTGGTGCGGAGAGGGGCTTTGTCCGCGCAATTCAACAATCTGGCACCAAAGGTGCGATCTTGGCGACTTTTTCGGACACGATTTCGGAGTCCGTTACGTCGCGTTTGATGAAAGAGGGCATCGCAACGCTTGCCGGCATCGATGCCGGGGTCGCAGGCATTCAGGCAGCAGTCGATGTGGACGCTGCCTGGCGCCAGCCTCTCAAGCCACCGTTACTCACGAGTTTCGGCCAACAGCGGGATAGTTCAGTCAAGGTGTTGGACGAGGTAGAATCTAAGGCACTTCTCGACTGGTATGGCGTGCCAATCCCTGCAGCGCGAGTCGTTCGAGGCGCCGGAGAGGCGACTGCGGCAGCCAGAGAGTTAGGCTATCCGGTCGTGGTCAAGGCCCTAGGTGTCGCGCACAAGACCGATGTGGGGGGTGTCAGACTCAATCTTGGCAGCGTAGACGAAGTGTCGGCGGCAGTAGAGGAGATGTCGGGGCTCTCCGACTCATATCTAATCGAAAAAATGGTGATCGGTGCTGTGGCGGAGCTTATAGTCGGTGTGGCCCGCGATGAACAATTCGGCCCGTATATTGTAATCGGAGGGGGTGGAATACTAGTCGAGCTGATGAAAGATAGCGCATCGCTCTTGATTCCAACCTCCAGGCAGCAGGTGCTGCATGCGTTGGGTACCCTGAATTGCGAACCTCTTTTTAGCGGTTTCAGGGGGTCCCCGCCTGCTGATCTGAACGCGGCGGCTGATGTCATTCTGGCGGTTGCGGAGATGGTTGAGGATGACCCGTCAGCCATCGTTGAGCTCGATATCAACCCACTGATTCTTCTGGAAGAGGGTAGAGGGGTGGTTGCAGCCGATGCCTTGATCGTCCTGAGTGCGGAGCCTTCATCAGAGCCAGTTAGCAAGTTCAAGCTGGCAAAGGAGAAATCGCATGAGTGACTTCCTCAAGATCAGCAGGAATGGTCAAATTCTGGAGATCATCATAGACCGGCCAAAGGCAAACGCGCTGGACGCTCCTTCGAGCCGCGAGATAGGAGGGGTCTTCGCGGATTTTCGCGATGATCCAGACCTTAAAGTCGCAATATTGACAGGTGCGGGGGAAAAGTTCTTCTGCGGAGGATGGGATTTGAAGGCTGTTGCCGGTGGGGAAGAGTATTTCGGAGATTTCGGAGAAGGTGGGTTCGGTGGTTTTGCGGAGATGACAGACTTGCTCAAGCCGGTTATCTGTGCTGTCAACGGTTTGGCCATAGGCGCCGGGTTTGAAATGTTACTGCTAGCGGACTTTATTATCGCGGTGGAGCATGCCCAGTTTATGATGCCGGAAGTGCGCATCGGTATCGCGCCTGATGTTGGAATATTCATGTTGACCAAGTTGTTGCCGCGCCAGAAGGCGCTTGAAATTCTCATGACAGGCCGACGTTACAGTGCTCACGAGTTGGCGAATTTCGGTGTAGTCAACGAGGTCGTACCCGCGAATCAGCTTATGGAGCAGGCTCGCGCACTGGCCAAGGATCTCCTCCGCGCGGCTCCGCTCTCCCTGGCGGCCATCAAGGAAGCGGTACATTTGACAGAGCAACTCACTTTTGCAGAGAGTCTCGCGGCGCTGCGTACCAAATCCTGGCCGGCATTCATGAAAATGCTGGAGAGTAGTGACGCTCAAGAGGGCGCCAAGGCGTTTTTGGAAAAGAGGGAGCCTGACTGGAAAGGTTAGCAATAGAGATAGGAGATACCCATGCGTATGGAGAACAAAGTTGCCATTATTACAGGCGCCGGTCGAGGGATCGGCCGGGCAACTGCATTACGCTATGCGGAGGAAGGGGCTCGCGTGGTTGTGGCCGACATTGATCAAGATGGCGCTAAAAATGTGGCGGATGAGGTTGGGGCCAAGGGAGGCAATGCATTCGCCGCCCAGGCAAACGTCGCTGACCGAAACTCTGTGAGTGAAATGGTGCAGGAAACGGTTGGGAGGTACGGCCGAGTAGATATCCTCGTTAATAATGCCGGGATCCTGCGTGATGCGCAGCTGCGCAAAATGACGGAAGAAAATTTTGACGGAGTCATCGATGTTAACCTCAAAGGCGTTTTTAACTGCGCTCAAGCAGTTATTCCAGTTATGCTTGAGCAGGGCAGCGGCGTCATCCTAAACGCCTCATCCGTCGTGGCCGCCTATGGCAATTTTGGACAGACTAATTATGTCGCCGCCAAAGCAAGCGTAACTGGCATGACCAAAGTATGGGCGCGCGAATTAGGACGCAAGGGTATTCGTGTCAATGTCGTTTCCCCGGGCATAATCAGGACCCGCATGACAGAAGGGATTCCAGAAAAAGTGATGGCAAAACTATTAGAGCGCGTTGCCTCTAACCGCTTGGGTGAGCCTGAAGAAATCGCCAATGCCTATCTTTGGTTGGCCTCCGATGAGGCCTCTTATGTTAACGGCCACACATTGGCTGTGGATGGGGGACGGTTATTTAAGAAAACAGCATCGATACAGATAACAGAAATAGAGGAGGTAGATAATGAAGAAGTATTTGGTAGTTTTGATCCTGGCCGTGTTTGCGTTTGTAAGCGCAGTGCTCGCTTCTCCAGCAGAGGTTTATTCGGAAGAAACAGTAACGGGACATTCCAATGGAAACCATGCGCTGGATTGTACAGTTATTCGGCCATGGGACAGCTCTTCAAGTCCTGGTAGCCATCTTTACCCGGTTATCGTCTGGGCCAACGGTTGGGGTGGAAATGATGTCGCCGGGGAGTACACCACGGAGTGGTACAAACCCCAACTGATCGAGTGGGCGCTGGATGGTCCCTACATCGTTGTCGCTGCCAATCAATGGTCGGCTCAGGAGAGTGATGTGCTGGCTTGCCTGGAGTGGATCCTGGGGCAGAATGATGATTCTGAAAGTGAATACTATGGTGTGGCTAACGGCTCCAAGATTGGACTTGCCGGGCATAGCCAGGGAGCTGGAGCGGTTGTCAAAGCGGGTGACGGCGAACCGAACGGTTTTAATATCACGACAGTTGTTGCCATGAATCCTTACGGTCCGAGCTGGGTGGATGCCGCAAATCAGGATGGGCCGATGATGATCATCACGGGATCTGAAGATGAGACTACCCCGCTTTCATGGACGTATCCAGTCTTTGAGGCAGTTCAAACCAACGATCAGGGTGGACTATTCACCGTACTTCAAGGTGCCGGGCACAGTGATCTCAAAGAGTACCAAACTGTTGTCAAGTTGTGGTGGCAATTCACCTTAAATGGAAGGGTAAATGCCGGTAAGGCTCTGGTACGCATCTTAAATAAAGCTCCATGGGATACCCAGTACGCCTTCACCGATGAGTTTGATTTTTAAGGACAGTATCGTGGTGTTGGTCACTACCCGCTCGAAAACTGGTCGTTTAAATTAATCGGAGGGTTTTCTCACATCTTCAATTCACTTACCAGATGTGTCGCTCCCTTCAGCCATTCAGGGTTAATTTCGACACCCCAACCCGGCGCATCAGGAATCTGGACATTGCCATCGCGGACGGTGAGTACTGGATCGTATAAATCGACTTGCCAGGGATAGTAATCTTCACCCTCTATTGAAAGCTCGACATAGGGACCAGGGTTTTCAATGGCACCCATGACATGGAGGGTGAAAACGGTGACGAGGGAGAGATTGGCGGTGTGTGGGGTGAATATGAGGCCAGCTTTGTGCGCCATTCTGGCGACCCGCAACATGCGAGTGACGCCGCCAATGTAGCAGATATCAGGCTGGACAATGTCGAAGGCCTTGGCGTTGATCATGCGCTGCCAGTGGGTGGTTGAGCAATCTTGTTCGCCGCCAGCTACCTGGATGTTTAACGGCCGTAGCGCCTCGGTCACCTCTGCCGTCCATTCAAAGTGCCAATAAGGACATGGCTCCTCGTAATGGACAATGCCATAGTTTTCAAGGAAGTGACCAATTTCAACCGCTTTTTTCGGAGTATAGCAACAGTTGGCATCCACCAGCAGCGTGACATTATCCCCCATCGCCTGTCGCATGGCCCGGACAATAGCCTCTGTTCGCCCGGGCCATTCATCCTCGTCGTGGCCACACTCTTTTCCAATGCGGAACTTGAATGCTTGGAAGCCCTGTCTGTCACGCAGGGCAACCAGCCGCTCAACCTCATCTTCGGGCGTGATGTCCCGTCGCATGCTAGAAGCATAGACGGGAAAAGGGCGTGGCGCGCCGCCAAGCAGTTCGCAGACGCTTTTTCCTGCCAGCTTGCCTCGTAGGTCCCAAACAGCTGTATCCAATCCCGTTAACGCCCGTCGCACGTATGAGCCAGGAAACTTGAATTCAATTTCTAGAATCTCATCAACGAGCGATTCCAGTTCTGCAGGGTCACGTCCCAAGACATAAGGGGCGATCTGCCGCTGCAATACCTGGGCCGTGATATCTGCGTGGTAGGTTGAGACCTGCCCCCAGCCTTCTGCTCCATCATCAGTTCTTAAACGCACAAAGGCAACATATTCATTGGCGAAGGTTTCAATGCTTTGTATTCTCATGAGAAGGGGGAGGGGTGATCAGTTGTCTATGTCTAAATCAGGCAGTCATATCGGCTGCCGGTAACTAAAAGACAATCACATTCCGGACAGCATCGCCGCGCTTGACAGCCGCCACCGCCTCATTAATCTCCTCTAGGGGGTACCGTTTGGTGACCAGCTCATCTAGTTTAAGACGCCCGTCCCGATAAAGAGCAATTAACTTGGGCACGTCAATACGTTCCCTCGTGGAACCCATTTTACTGCCCATCACATGTAGGCTGTCGTTGGCAAAATCGGCGGCCTCAATAGCCAGCTTGACACCGCTAGCAGGCATCCCAACAAGGATAAGCGTTCCCACCTGGCGTAATAACGCCAGACCCTGGTGCATCGCCATCTCACTGCCCGCAGTAACAAAGACATAATCAGCCCCACGGCCGTTAGTTAACGCAAGAACTTGCTCAGCAACATTTCGCTGCTTCGGGTTAAATCCGTGTGTAGCGCCAAGGAACTTGGCCACATCTAATTTGTGATCTAGCAGGTCAATGGCAATCAAAGGTGTCGCTCCCGACAAAGCCGCACCCTGAATACTGTTTAGTCCTACACCTCCGGCACCGATGACGACAACGCTGCTGCCAACTGGCACTTTGGCGGTTTTGACAACCGCTCCATAGCCAATGATACCACAAGCGATAAGGGAGGCGCTGTCCATAGACACGTCCGCGGGCACGGGTACAACTTGAGATTCATGAACTACGACCTCTTTTGCAAATGTGCCCGTTCGCAGCGCCTGGAACATGGGTTGGCCAGCTTCGTTATGTAGAGGGCTCTCTTTTTCAAGCCGGAAGGTCTTTTCGCACAGTTGGGGTTCACTTTTATCGCAATAAAAGCAGCGCCCACAGGAGCGGATGAGGGTGACTACCACCGGATCGCCTACATTGGTTAACGTGACGTCAGGACTAACCTCGACTACGATCCCAGCCGCTTCATGCACGAAAACGGCTGGTAATTCACCGCCCCACGCTCCGTCCATGTGGAGAATGTCGCTATGGCAAATAGCACAGGCCTTAAGCTTGATGCGCACCTCATTTGCCTGAGGGGTATCGAGAACGATTTCTTCAATCACCAAGGGTTTTCCAAATTCATAACATACGGCTGCTTTCATGAAATTGATCTTTTACTCTTGACAATAAGATATCAGTAAAATCCTGGCTCGAAAGTATAGGTTTTTCGGCGATTTAATCAAGGGTAAGAAAGGATGCGTTTTTTTAAGCCATAAGCCGCGATACTGAGTCCAAGGCAACTTAATCGTGTTCAGCCTAGGAGCCTAGGACCCTCTTGACAACTGCATCGTTTATGAATATTCTTTATAGAGAGAGACCGACCGGTCTGTCTGTCACCGTTGAAGAGCTGGTACTATGACCCTAAAAGAATCCATTATCCAAGAGTCTATGAAACTTTTTTCGTTAAAAGGCTTTGTAAGCACGGGTGTTAACGACATCTTGCAGGCTGCTAACACCTCAAAGGGAGGATTCTATAATCATTTCACCAGTAAAGAAGATCTTTTCTACGTCGTACTTGCAGAGGCGCAAAAGATATGGCGCGAGAAGACGCTTGACGGGCTTGATGATATCGCCAGCCCACTCGGAAAAATCGAGAAGTTTCTTGAAAACTATCGAGATCGATATCTTAAAGACGCCGAACATTTCCCCGGGGGCTGTATTTTCATTACCTTCTCCGTTGAACTAGATGACCAACGGCCGCATTTGGCCGCTGAAGTCAACAAGGGCTTTGTGGGTGTCAGGGGGATGTTGAAGAGGCTTTTAAATGAGAGCCAACAGGCGGATGAATTGGATGCTGGTGTGGACATGAACAATGTTGCAGACATGCTGTTTGACGGCATGTTAGGCGCTTCTGTGGTTTATGGTGTGGATAAATCAACAGCGAGCTTGGATAGATCAATTGGTGCGCTGATTGACTACCTTCAGAATATGAAGATGGACACACTTGTTGAGTCCTTTAACGCGTAAGAAAACAAGGGGGGTGGTTGCTGATTTAGACTTCTGACAGTAGCTAGCAAGTTACACATAGTAAACTCTATAGGATAGTTTCGAAGAAAGGAGAGTAAGATGAAACAAAAGGTATTTCTGTTGTTTTTAGTGATCATAGCTGTTTGTCTATTGTTAGTAGCTTGCCAACCACAGCAAGTTGAAGTAACCCGAGTAGTAACTGAAACTGAAACCGTTACGGAAGAAGTCGAAGTCACCCGGGTTGTTGAAGGCGAAGTTGTCACCGAGGTTCAGGAAGTAGAAGTGACGAGAATCGTCGAACCAGAGCCTGAAGAAGAGGTCATGGATGAGCGTGGGACGCTCCGCTTTACCGACGGCCTGGCTTATGGTGGAAACGAGAATCTGGATCCCGTAGATGCTTCCCGCTTTTGGCCGCCCATTTCTCTACTTTACGATCGCTTGACCGAACCAGCCTATGATAATATGAGTCCTCAGCCTTCGTTGGCAACATCCTGGGAAAGTAATGATACCGGCGATGTGTGGACTTTCCAACTGCGTGATGATGTCTTTTTCCATGATGGCACACAACTCACGTCGGCCGATGTCGCTTACTCCGCCAACCACTGGAAGACCTCAGAAACTTCAATCCTGGCTTCCACATTTGAGGTCGTCGATAGTATAGAAACGCCAGATGACTTCACCATCGTTTTCAACCTGAATTCGCCGGTTGTTGACTTTCCAACGACGGTCATGGATTATCGCGCCCGTGTGATTCCGGAAGATGGCCTCGAAGAAATCCTAACCACTGGCCGAGGCTCGGGCCCGTTCAAGTTAGAGCGGTTGGATGTGATTGGCACTACCATTCTGGTTGCCAATGACGATTACTGGGATGGTCCTCCTGGGCTAAAAGCGATTGAGGTCTACGGGATCGCCGACGTCGAGGCACAGACTACGGCGCTCCTGGCTGGCCAACTTGATTGGCTAACCATGCAGACCCCTGAACAAGCTCAGCGGTTCGAAGGAAACTCTGACTTCGTTATCAGCCAGGTTCCAGGGGGTAACTGGTCGGGCTTTGTCATGCGAACCGACATTCCACCATTCGATAATCCGGAGTTGCGCGACGCAATGCATTATGTCGTCGACCGGCAGGAGATGGTGGATTTGGCTTTGTCAGAGGCCGGCACTGTTTCCTGTGATACGGCCGTCATGCCCGGTGACCCGTACCAATTCCAAGGTGACTGTCCCCAGGATATTGAAGGTGCCCAAGCCAAGTTAGCGGAAGCCGGTTATGCCGACGGATTTGAGGTTGACTTGTATACCTCTGATGTCTGCGCTGACTGGACTGCTCTAACCGAGATCTATCAGCAGCAGGCCGCTGAAGCGGGTATCGATGTTAATATTACAACCGTTTCATCGGATGGTTTCTGGACCGATGCCTGGATGGTGCAACCCTTTGTGATGACCTGCTGGAATGCCCGTGGGGCTGACGCCGCTCTCAACGAGATTTATCGTTCAGGTGGCGCCTGGAACGAGAGTTTTTGGAATGTCCCAGAATTCGATGCCTTGCTCGATGCAGCCCGCGCCGAGATGGACTTTGATGCACGTCGCCAATACTATCTGGATGCCCAACAAATGCTCCATGAAGATGGTGGCACGATCATCCCTTATTTTCAGAACCTCATCCGCGTCCAGAAGTCTTGTGTCGACGGTATTCCGCCGCTCGCAAATATCTGGATTGATTGGGATGGCATGACCAAAGATTCAAGCTGCGAGTAAAAGTCAATCATTAAACCACGGAGTAGGAGGTGGGTTTCCTCACCTCTTACCCTATTCCTATTTATGAAACAGTTTCCGGTTTAAAAGAAGATTACGCATTCCTGGCGCCGGCAACGTGTAGAAGAGGTATATTATGATCATCCTCGTTGGCCGTAGATTTGTTCTCGCTATTATCACTCTCTTCATCATCTCGCTCATTGTTTTCCTTGGCGTTGAAGCCCTACCCGGAGATGCGGCAACCTCCTATCTTGGCCAATCCGCAACTCCCGAAAGCTTGAGTGCACTTCGCCAGGAATTTGGTCTTAACGCTCCAATGCACGAGCGATACCTAAATTGGCTGGGAGGTCTTTTAAGGGGCGATCTCGGAAAATCTATGGTCCGTAGGATTCCGGTTTCCGAAGTTATCGGGTATCAGTTTCGTAATACAATCGTCCTCGCTGTGGCAGCCGCACTCGTCGGCATTCCCTTGGCTATCTTCTTGGGAGTCATTGCCGGGCTCACGCGTGATAAGTGGCCAGATATCTTTGTATCTACATCTTCAATCGTCGGTATGACCCTACCAGGCTTTGTAACGGCGACGATCCTGATTTTTATATTTGCCATAAGTTTGGAGTGGTTTCCGGCGATTACCATGGTGCCTACGGATGCGTCCGTTGACGAGTTATTGCCCAACATCGTCCTACCAATCATTACTCTCACGTTCATTATGGTCGCCCATATTTTACGCCTGGTTCGCACCAACATGATTGACGTGATGACCAGTGATTACGTTCAGATGGCCCGATTGAAGGGTGTGCCCAAGAGAAGGATCGTATTTAAACACGCTTTGCCTAATGCCATGCTGCCAACGATTAATGTCGTCGCTCTCACCCTTGCCTGGTTGATCGGTGGTGTTGCCGTGATTGAGACTGTGTTCAACTATCCGGGCATTGGAAAACTCATGATAAATGCCATAACCGACAGGGATTTTCCAACAGTTCAGGCTATCGCCATCATACTGGCCATCGTTTATATCGCTTTCAATCTGGGTGCCGATTTACTAACTCTTGTTCTCAATCCCCGTTTGCGGACGGAACGAGGCCACTAGATAGTGAATATTGCTACTGATCAGCCAACAGAAGAAACACGTTAGAAGCTGAAAGCGGAGGAATTTATGTCCGTCGAAACACCATCCGTAGAACAAATACCGACAGTCAAGCGGCGCAGTGCCTTAGCGGAAACATGGGAAAACTTACGGCATTCCACCGCGGGCATGATCGGATTAGCATTAATCGTCATTCATTTGCTCTTAGCGGTCACAGCTCCCGTCCTTGTTCCGCACGATCCGCTGTTGATGAACGCTGAGATACGGAATCAAGCCCCCTCAGCTGAGTATCCCTTCGGTACAGACAAACTCGGCCGCGATGTCTTTTCGCGTTCAATGATGGGCGGACGCGTTGCCATGACGGTCACCATCATAGCCATAAGCCTGGCCGTCATCTGGGGCGGATTGGTAGGTATCTTGTTAGGTTTTCTCGGTGGTCGCCCTGATGAGATTATTATGCGTATCGTCGATGCCATCCTCTCTATTCCCTGGCTTCTGTTGTTACTGCTCATTATTAGCATCCTGGGCACGAATATGCGGGTGCAAACACTGACCTTTGCTTTCACCTATGGCATTCTAACGATTCGCGTGGCAAGAGCAGCAACACACGACTATGTGACGAGTGAATTTGTGTTAGCAGCTCGGGCTAGAGGAGAGCGCAGACGCACCATTGTTACACGCGAATTGCTGCCCAACGTGCGCGATGTGCTTTTAGTCGATGGGGCCATGAATTGGTCATGGATGTTAATAGCCTTCGCCTCGCTCTCTTTCCTGGGCTTTGGCGTTACACCCCCGACCCCGGATTGGGGCTTCATGATTGCCAAAAATCGAGATATCCTGGCCATTCAGCCTTGGGCAGTCTTTGGGCCAGTCATTATGCTGAGCACTCTAATTATTGGAATTAATCTCTTTGCGGACGCCTTCGCAAAAGCACTGGGATTGGACCGCAGCCAGGGGGCTCCTGCATGAATAAGCGTTTGGTAGATATTAGCAATTTGACAATTGGCTACTATACCAAGCGAGGGAAATTAGTTCATGTACTGCAGGGTGTCTCTCTGCAGATCAAGCCTGGCGAAACCCTGGGATTAGTGGGCGAGTCAGGCTGTGGGAAAAGCACACTTGGCCAGGCATTGATGGGTTATCTGCGCTCTGGCAGTCAAGTGTTGGGCGGGAGTGTCGAGTTTGCAGGCCAGGATATGTTTGGTCTGACGCCGAAAGAACTAGAGTCGGTACGTGGCAATCAAATCGCACTTATTCCGCAAAATGCGGGAGAGGCCTTGACCCCGACCTTGCGCATTGGCAATCAAGTCGTCGAAGCGCTGGAGTTGAGCGCCAATATCTCCGGGGACGCTGCCAATGAACGTATGATAGAGCTATTGGGCCAGGTGCGTCTACCCCATCCCGAGGTCATGGCACAGCGCTACCCGCACGAATTATCAGGTGGGCAGCAGCAACGTGTCGTCGTAGCCATGGCTTTGGCCGGCGAGCCCATTATGCTTGTGCTGGATGAACCAACCACGGGTCTTGATGTGACGACGCAAGCACACATTCTTGACCTGATGCGTGATATTGTGGCTGAGATGGGCACGGCTATGATGTATATCAGTCATGATCTGGGCGTGATCGCTCGCGTCAGCGACCGTGTGGCCCTGATGTACGCGGGTGAAATAGTGGAAGACGCCTTTGCGGCTAATATATTCAAGTCGCCTGCCCATCCCTATGCGCGCGGCCTGCTAGAATCAATTCCGCGGCTGACCTTGTCCGGTATTCCCAATTCACTGCCAGGACAACCTCCAATTCCTGGCACGTTGCCCGGCTGTTCTTTTGCCCCACGTTGTTCCTCAGCCACCGAAATTTGCAGCAGTGAGCCGCCAGAATTAGAGGCTATTGCGCAATCACCCCATTTGGTACGCTGCCACCATTGGCAACAGGTTGTAGCCACTGATTTTTCGCAAGAATTGCAGGAGGTGTTCCACACCATTAATCATGCTTCAGAAGATGAGCCAGCCATTGAACTTTCTGATGTTGCGGTTTCCTATCATCGTCCCGGATTCTTTGATCGCTGGCGCGCGAACTCTGAACCACCGGCGACCGTAGGTGATGTGACATTAACCGTCCTTCGTGGAGAAACAGTAGCCCTTGTGGGCGAAAGTGGCAGCGGCAAAACAACTATTGTTCGCGCTATCGCTGGTCTCTTGCCGACGAAAGATGGTCGAATTCAGTTTGAGGATTTTGATTTGACGGTGGCTGTCAACGAGCGACCAATAGAAATAAAGAAACGCATCCAAATGATTTTCCAAAACCCGGATGCTTCGCTCAACCCGCGTCATTCAGTGGCCGAACTGCTCGATCAACCGCTCAAATTATACTTTCCGAAAATGAATCGTGACGAACGAAGGGCGCGGCAGGTTGAACTGCTAGAGCGAGTCCGTTTGGATGGGCGATACAGGCTGCGCTATCCTGGGCAGTTGTCAGGTGGTGAGAAACAGCGTGTTGCTATTGCCCGGGCATTTGCAGCCGATCCCGAGGTTGTTTTGTGCGATGAGGTAACTTCGGCCCTCGATGTGTCCGTGCAAGCGGCTGTGCTGGACTTGTTGGCGGATCTTCAGAGAGAGCACAATACAACTTATATTTTTATTGCGCATGATCTGGCAGTTGTGCGGGCGATTGCAGATCGAGTGGCGGTATTGTACCAGGGGCGTTTGTGCGAATTTGGCGCGGTTGATGATATTTATTCACCCCCATACCATCCGTACACAGAGACCTTGTTAGGCGCCATCTTGGTACCGGACCCAGATACTGAACCGATATTACTGGCCAGCGATACGCCAGAATTAGCGCCACCCGCTCAAGGATGCCCTTTCCAACGCCGCTGCCCGCGCCGGATAGGCGATATTTGTGATCAGGAGACGCCCCCGTGGCAATCGCCAGCGGGTGCGGATGGGTATAAGATTCGCTGCCACATTCCAATTGAGGAATTGGTGAACGGGCAATCGGCCATTATTCCCGCGGAATCATAGAAGGTTGGTGGGCAGATCGATGGAATTAACAAACCCTGAAACAGCCGGTTTTTCTGCAGAGCGATTGTTCCGCATCAATAAGCTTATGAATCGCTACGTGGATAGTGGGAAACTGGCCGGGATGGTGACCTGTGTCGCCCGGCGGGGATATGTCGTGCACTTCGATAAATTTGGCTACCAAGACATTCAGTCGAAGGCGCCCATGGAACTGGATACGATATTCCGTATTTACTCTATGACAAAGCCGGTTACTTGTACGGCGCTGATGATCTTGTATGAAGAGTCCTTATTTAATCTGACCGATCCGATCAGTAAATATATTCCCGCGTTCAAAAATGTGCGAGTCTGGACCACAGATAATGAATTGGTTGATCCTGTCAGACCGATCACTGTTCAGGACATAATGCGCCATACGGCCGGACTCAGCTATGGTGGTTATGAGTCTTCGTCTTCCTATGTTGACAAGTTGTACGATGAAGCTGATCTGTTTAATACCAGCCTGACAAACGAGGAGATCACAGCACGGATCGCCAGCCTGCCGCTTATTTCTCATCCAGGTGAAAAGTGGCACTACAGCATGGCAACAGATGTTGCCGGATATCTCGTGGAGGTCTTGTCTGGGCAATCATTGGCCGACTTCATGCAGGAAAAAATAATTGACCCATTGGGTATGAATGACACCGCGTTTTATATCGATCCGGCTAAACTCAATCGTTTTGCGACGCTTTATGGCAAAACGGCCGATGATGACCTGGGAGTTCTTGATGAGCCGGCCAGCAGCGATTTCTTGCCGCCAATTGCCGCTCATGCAGGTGGAAGCGGATTGGTATCTACTACCGCCGACTATTTGCGATTTACGCAATGCATTCTAAATAAGGGTGAACCGGAAGGCGTCCGCTTGCTAGGCCCCAAAACGGTTGGCTTGATGACCAGCAACCACCTGCCGGCGACATTGCTACCAATTGCTTTTGAGGGATATGTGCCCATGCTGGGCATGGGCTATGGTCTGGGATTTGGCGTCATGCTGGATGTTGCGCAGACCGGCATGCTTGGATCAGTCGGCGATCATAGTTGGGGCGGATATGCGGAGACCTATTTTTTGATCGATCCGCAGGAAGAGATGATCGCCATCCTCATGTCCCAATATTTACCTTCACAGACCTATCCTATCCGCCAGGAATTTAGAACGGCCGTTTACCAGGCACTGATTGAATAAGGAAGGAAATAGTTTGAACCAGGTCAAAAAGCCTTTAATCCCGTTTAGCAATCGGGTGCGCAAATCACCCTATCTGAAAGTAGAAACACTTCTGGTAACAGCCGTGGCTGCTGTCACCACCATTTCATTTATTGAGCCAAAATAGTGATGAGGAGGAAAAAAATGACACAACCCTGGCGTATTCAAGGCGGTTTTATAATGAGCTGCAATTGTGATGTCTGGTGCCCCTGCGTACTATCCCTGGGACGAGCGGACCCGACATACGACCGCTGCCTGTCGTGGTGGGGCATCCATTGTGAGAAAGGGAACTACGGTGACATCGTCCTAGATGGCCTGACCACCGGTTTGATGGTGGAGTCTCCCGGCCCCTTGTCCGAAGGCGGCTGGGCATTTGGCATGTACCTGGACGAAAAAGGAACCCCCGAAGCACAGGAAGCTTTGGCTAAGATCTTTAGCGGACAAGGCGGGGGGCCTACCAGTTGGTTCTCCATTATGATTGCTGATTTTCTAGGAAGTAGAGTCGTACCCATTACCTGGGAAACATTAGAAGACGGCTGGTATATGGGTATCCCCAAGATCATTGACGGCTCTGTATCTGTGGTTATGGGCGCCGATGGCGTAACGCCCGTGGTAGCCAAGAATACCAAGTATTGGGTAGGCACCGATGTTGTTGTTGCCAAGGCGAACAAGAGCCGCATTCGTGACTGGGGGCGCAACTGGGATCTCTCTGGCCAAAGCGCAGACTATACCGAAATTGATTGGACAGGACCCTAATTGACTTTTAAACAGATGATGCTCACAACGAGAATAGGAAGAAAGGAGCTAAATGATGAGTGATCTATTTCCCATTGGTTCGTTACCGCCGGTAGGTGAGGTCCCAGAAAAAATGTTTGCACAGGTTGTGCGCCAGGATCGTTTCGGCGACCCGCGTACCGCCTTTCAAATAGAAGAGATTGATGTCCCCCCACTCAAGCCGCATGAAGTCTTGATCGGCACGATGGCCGCCGGAATTAACTTCAACAATGTTTGGGCTGCGCGCGGTATTCCCATTGACGTTATCCGTATCCGCCAAAAGATGGGTGAGCCATATGATTTTCACATTGGCGGTAGTGATGTTGCTGGCATCGTTTATGCGGTGGGAAGTGATGTGGACAATGTGGCTGTAGGTGACGAGGTAGTCGTTCATCATGGCTATTGGAATCCGGATGATCCCTGGATAAAGGCCGGCAAAGATCCCATGATCGCTCCATCGGCTGCGATCTGGGGCTATAACACCAACTTCGGCTCCTTCGGTCAGTTTTGTGTGGCGCAGGCACATGCTGTATTACCCAAAGCGGCACACCTGACCTGGGAAGAAGCGGCCGCCCCCACCTTGGTCGGTACAACTGCCTACCGGATGTTGTTTGGCTGGGAAGGCAATACCTTAAAAGAGGATGACGTAGTACTTGTGTGGGGTGGTTCGGGTGGTCTAGGGGGCCAGGCGATCCAATTGGCGGCCGTGCACGGCGCGCGCGCCGTTGCTGTTGTTTCCGATGATGAACGCGGCGAGTATTGCAAGAAACTAGGTGCTACCGGTTACATCAACCGCAAAGAATTCGATCATTGGGGCGTGCCGCCTCATTGGACAGATGGGGCCGGGCAGCGAGAGTGGACAATGGGCTGTCGTGCTTTTGGCAAAGCGCTCTGGAATGTCTTGGGTGAACGACGCAACCCCGAGATTGTTTTTGAACATCCGGGAGAAGCGACCATTCCTACCAGCATCTTTGTTTGCGAAGCGGGCGGTATGGTCGTCATCTGCGCCGGGACAACCGGTTATTCCGCTTCTGTAGATCTGCGTTATCATTGGGTCCGTCAAAAGCGATTACAGGGTTCACATGGCAGCAATGACGAGCAGGCGCATGCCTATAATCAACTGGTTGTTGACGGCAAGATAGATCCCTGTCTGGGTGAAGTTTATTCTTTTAAGGGTATCGGTCAGGCGCATTATGATATGGAAACGGGTGAGGAAGTGTTTGGCAACCGGGTAGCGCTTGTGGGTGCGCCGGAAACTGGTTTAGGGCGCAAATAGACAATTGGAAACATCATGACCAATACGATTGCACAAGCTGTCATAAGACGAGATCGTAACATTGTTCTGGTTGGTCTTGCGGCCGTTATCGGATTTACCGCCTACTACACTATCTCAATGGCGGTCGCGTTTAATAGCCAGCTCTCTGCAGGTGGTGGGCTCTTGGCAATACAAAGTCTTGAGTATGTATGTGGTCTTGCCCTTTCACCAGAAGCAGCTGAAACGCCTACCCTTTTCAATTATCAAGCCTTTTGGACATTATTCATCATGTGGACAGTCATGCAAATAGCAATGATGAGCCCCACGGCCGTACCCATGGTGTTGACGTTTACAAAGATTGAGCGACACCGCCACCCTGAGCGCTCCCCGTACCTACCAACCACCCTCTTTTACCTCGGATACATCATCGTCTGGGCCGGTTTCAGCGCCGTCTTTGCTGCCCTACAGTTGGGTTTGCAAGCAGCGGATCTGTTATCGCCGGTGATGGCCAGCGCCAACAATTGGCTGGCTGGCAGCATCCTCATTGCCGCCGGTCTATTCCAGTTCTCAAAGTTGAAGCAAGCCTGCTTGAATCAATGCCGGTCACCAGTGGCCTATCTGATGACAGAATGGCGTAACGGCCGTACTGGGGCTTACCTCATGGGCTTGAAACATGGCCTTCATTGCGTTGGCTGCTGTTGGGTACTGATGGCCCTGCTGTTCGTGGCTGGGGTGATGAACCTGTTTTGGATGGCTATTATCACAGCATTTGTGTTGATTGAAAAACTGCTGCCCAATGGCCAACAATTCGGCCGTTTTGTAGGCGTTGGATTTGTCGTCTGGGGATTGTTGATTTTTGTCTGGTAACCTACCAGACAGTTTGGGGTCAGAGTGACAGGAGGTAAATGACGCGGTGCGTGACATGATGCACTGCGTCAAGGGTTAGTGTACAATTCGGGAGTTCAGCATTACAGCAATTAAAAGAGGGTACATCCATGTTGTCTCCCATTGAAACCATTCTGTTTGTCCTCCTTGTTTTTATCTGCGCTGTCGCCGCATACTATACCTGGGGCCAGATGTTCCGCATCATCAACCGTGGACAGCGACAACTTTACTTCAATAATATTGGGCAGCGCCTATGGATAGGAATCCGTTCCTTATTCAGCCAAGGCAGCATCATCAGTCACCGCCCTTTTGTTTCTCTCTTTCATTATGGTGTGGCTTATGGTTTCATCTTCTATGGCCTTGTCAACCTGGTGGATCTTGCGGAAGGCTTAATCCCTGGCTTTCACTTTTTAGAAGGCAGTATCCTGGGCGGTTTCTATCGCTTGCTTGCTGATCTGTTCAGCCTTATCGTACTCATCGGCCTCTTTTTCTTCCTGGTGCGGCGCTTCGGTCGCAAGGATCCACAGTTGCGGGCGCGGGAAAACGTGAAACTCGATCCCAAAGCGCGAATTAACGGGATTAATGTAGACTCACTCATCGTCATCCTCTTTATCTTCTTGCATATCAGCGGCAGCCTTCTGGCTTCAGCATCCAAGATCGCCTTGAGCGGCGGGTATGACTTCTGGCAGCCAGTTGCCAATTTTCTGGCAGTAATACTGATGTCAGGATGGCCGGAAGGGATGCTTGTGTTTACGCTGCACGCCGGCTGGTGGCTGGCCATCGGCTTGATCGTGCTTTTTATCCCCTACTTCCCCTCAACCAAACATATCCACCTCTTCATGGGCCCGCTTAACTTCATGACCCGCCCCGATCGAACTTACCCCGGGCAGATGTATACCCTTGATTTTGAAGATGAGTCCATCGAGCAGTTTGGCGCGGCTGCGCTCTTTGATTTGGATAAGACCCAGGTGTTCGACACCTTTGCTTGCATCATGTGCAATCGCTGCCAGGAGGTCTGCCCCGCTTATAATACGGGCAAGGAACTCTCCCCAGCAGCATTAGAAATAAACAAGCGCTACTACACAAAAGCGAATATGGCGGAGCTGGCTAGCGGTGCGCGAAACGGGTCCCGCCTATTAGATTTTGCCATCAGTGAGAGCGCCGTATGGGCCTGCACCGCTTGTGGTCACTGCATCGAAGTTTGCCCGGTGGGCAATACGCCTATGCTGGATATCATGGACATTCGCCGCGACCAGGTGCTGATGGAAAGCAATTTCCCCGAAGAGTTAAAAGGCGCTTTCGTTGGCCTGGAGCGCGCCGGCAACCCGTGGCAATCCACAGACAGTCGCATGGAGTGGAGCAAGCCACTGGGCTTTCCAGTACCCACGGTGCAAGAAAATCCAGATTATGAGATCTTGTTGTGGGTAGGCTGTGCCGGTGCCTTCAACCCGGATGCACAAAATACGGTACGCGCCCTGGCCACCATAATGCATGAGGCTGGGATCAGCTTCGCCGTGCTGGGTGAAGTGGAATCCTGCACGGGCGATTCGGCTCGCCGCGCCGGCAATGAGTATCTTTATTGGGAAATGGCCCAAGGCAATATCGAGACCTTAAATGAAGCTGGAGCGGATAAAAAAAGGATCGTGACCAGCTGCCCGCACTGTTTCACGACCATCGGCAAAGAGTACGGCGAATTGGGCGGGCATTACGAGGTCTTCCACCATACCCAATTAATTGCAGACCTCATCGGCCGTGGCAAACTCAAGCTCAACGGCAATAAGTTAGAAAAGGTGACCTTCCACGATCCATGTTATCTCGGCCGTCAAAATGGGGTCATCGCCGAACCGCGAGACGCGCTGGCCCAGGCAGGCGCTACGCTCATGGAGATGGATAAGAACGGCCGTGATTCCTTCTGCTGCGGCGCTGGCGGTGCGCAATATTGGAAAGAAGAAGAACAAGGATCAGAAGCGGTGAACCTGACCCGCTTCGCCCAAGCCCAGGCCACCGGCGCTGAAACCCTGGCCGTTGGCTGCCCCTTCTGTGCTACGATGATGATCGACGCCAACCGTGAGCATGGCGAACCGCTGCGGGTGCGCGATGTTGCTGAACTGGTAGCGGAATCGATTTAGGCGTTTTATCTTTGCCAGAAATGATCTAGCGCCGTTGTTGTCTGCACTAATTTCTCAAAATGCGGCATGCCCTGGCTGGGCCTGATGCGTGCTTCCTGCCAATTTTCATTTTCCCCTAAGAGGTGGGGTAACATGTCGAAGTTGGCGAAGGGATCGCGATCGAAGAGGGTCAATGTAGGCACGTTGAGCCGGGCGTAATAACGGGTGCGGATGTCCGGCGTGGACAAACGGCCGCTGATCAGGGCAAAGGGCACATTTTTCGCCCCCGGTTGGTGGGCCGTGGCATAAGCATAATCAACCAGATCGGCCGGAGCCTGCTCGACGAAATATAAGCTGTAGAGATTGGCCAGGCTGATACGTACGGACATCAGGTCAAAGATGGCTTGAGACCATAACGGATTGCCTAAGATCTCGTAAACCATCTCTGCAGCGCTGCCCGGTTTTATTACTTGCAGCGTGGCTCCACCGGGGCCATCGCCCAGACCGGTGGGCGAGATAAACACAAGCGAATGAAAAAGGTCCGGCATGGAAAGGGCCGCACGCGCCGCAAACTCACAGCTAAGCGACAGGGCAAGCACATCGGCCGTTCCTTCAATTTGTGTTTCCAGGAAGTCCAGGAGTGCTTCGGCGAAATATGCTGGCGTATATTCCCGTTTTGGCCGGTCGGAAAAGCCAAAGCCGGGCAACTCTAACGCATATACTGGACGGGAACCGCGGTAATGTTCAAATAGGGGGTTTACCTCGAAAGCGCTGGCTGCACTGTTCACGCCGTGGATGAGCAGCAACGGCCATCCTTCCGCCTGCTTATCTACGTAATAATTCAAGTTAATGCCCAATTTCGATCTGAAAACGACGCGCTTGGCTATCATGGCTTCCGGCAGCGGTTGCTCGTGGTCGACAAACAACTTACTGTAAGCGATCCAGGCTCCGGCGGCCAGCAAGGGCAAAGCCAACAGTCGTCGCCGGTCAGAGCCCCGTCTCGTTCTCGAAAATTCTTTTCCCCTTCTCATCGATTTCTTCAACAGATCAACCTTGCTCGCCCCAAATGGCGCCTTTATGCTTCATTAATGATTTTGTAGGTAGTGTTCATATTTGCTCCCAGGGCCAACATCGCCTGGGCGGGACAGTAGCGATCTGCAGAGAGCTGGATGGCGCGCTCGACGGCCTTAGGACTGACGTTATTACCCGTGACAAGGTACTCCAACGTGATGTCCGTAAAAACCTTGGGGTGCTGGTCCGCCCGGTCCGCATGTGCCTTAACCTCCAGGCCGCTCACTGACTCGCGCTTTTTGCGCAAGATAGAGATCACGTCCATTGCCGTACAACCACAAAGACCGATCAAGACCAGCTCCATAGGCCGGGGTCCGCTATTATTCCCACCCACCGATGGGGCTGAATCCATCGCTACCTCGAAACCGGAATCGGCCGATCCGATAAAACGCATCCCCTGCTCCAAATTTACTGAAGCATCCATATCAAATCTCTCCTTGTGTATGCTGATCGCTGACAGCTCGTAGCTGTCAGCCCATTCGTTCAACGTCCTTTAAACTGGACTCAGTTGTAATCTTACCCTCGGCCACGATCGCGCTCCTTTCTCATTTGGTCCCATGCGCTCTCATCGACGTCATCCTCCAGGTCAAAGCGATCCCGGTTTCTGTCGCGCCATTCGGAAAATGCGGACATGGGATCTTCTTCTAAAACCTGTTCCAAACCGAGATCATACATGGCTTCAGCAAAATCTTCGCTGGCAAACTCAGGCTTACCATCTTTAAAGGCCTCTATCTCTGCTTGCAAGACATCACGCTGTACCATCTTGCCGGCGATCTTTTCCCTCAATTCCACAGCCAGTTCTTCCAACAAGTCACGACCCTCTTCGGCTACTTTATCGGCGCTTCGTTTTAGTTCAGCGCTTGGATGTTCCTCCAAGTGCGCCAATTCCAGTTTAATCTCCTGTATGCGTCGCTGGCAACGGTGCCATTCTTTGAGCAGTGCTTCCGCCAGGTCCCGGTCGGTATAGGTCGGTTGTTGCGGATCAGGTTCCTGAGCCAGTTTCTGCAACTTTTCCAGATCGCCAATGGCATAGGCAGCGTTGACAGCCATCATGATGCTGGTGCGATAGGCGCGATCTTCTGCATTCAGGCCAAAGTCGGGATGGAAGCGACGGGCTAGTTGGCGGTAGAGTTGCTTGAGGGCAGTACTCTGATCGGCCGACAAACTCTCAGGTGGAGGGCTAGCTGGGGCTTCATGGTAGCGATAATCGCCCGAAGCCGCAGCTCCAGCATCTTCCGTGGAACGCCAGCGATCAAATAATTCTCCAGCCGAGAACTCATCGGCAAAGAGCCAGACATCTTGCAGATGGCGCAACTGACGGCGCAGCGAGCCGATTTCCTCATCAAGCTTTTCCATGCGCCTTGTCAGTGGCTCTAAGCGAGAACGCACCTGAAACTCAAAGGCGCTTATTATGGCTAGACGCTCGCTTAGCTCCGCTTCTGCGGTAACTAATCTGGGTCTTATCTCCTGGAGCAACGTTTGCAGCTCCTCAACCCGCTTCTGCCAGTTATTAGACGTCTGCGCCAGTTCTTGTCCATTCATAAACCGGAATTTACCTCCAACTTAACGAAAGATCAATTCAGCCAATCCTAAGACACCCCATCTACCGATACTTAACCCAGCCATCGGCCTGGTACGACTTCGTAAAGCCTATCGCTTCGTAAAACGCTTGATCTGACCCTACCCAGGCCACCTCTGATCCTAGAGGCACTGTGCAGCGTATTCCTTCCAATACAACCGCCTTGCCCAATCCCAGGCGGCGAAAATCGGGATCGGTTGCTACCGGCTCCACGTAAGTCAAGCGATTATCCGGTACGTACCAGATGCCACAAAATGAGACGTAATCATCATTTTGGGCAACGGCAACAATCGTCAGATCATGCCTGAAATTGGGCGCTTCCTGCGCCTCTTTTCGACCCTCGATCCCTTCCTCAGGCGGCGGGCCGTGGTGATTAAATCCACGCCACAAGACCTGGTTGATTTTGCGCAAATCATTTTCTTCAGCCAGGCTCTGCAGGTGGAAACCTTCGGGCAGAGCCACTTTCGGAACTCCGTCATTTACCGTATACCGCGAAGTAACTTCACAGTAATCGCCCATTTTTTCATATCCACGCCCTGCAGCAAGGTGTTCGAGTGAAAGATCCGCTTCATTGATTAATACTACCAACCGCTCCCGGCCACTATCATCTTCTTTGCTGCCAAAGGTCGCTTCCGCGTAGTCGAATAGCGCCGCTTTATGATGATCATAATCCGGGTTCACTTGGAAGTAAATAACCCCTTCGTCATGCTCATGATGGACGACGCCGGTTATCCGGCCATCGACTTCGGCTATACCGATCTTTGAAATATCCGTTTCCTTAATGAGGGGATGGTAGTGCATGTACTCCCAACGCGGCTGTATCCAAAGCAGCAGATTATCTCCCGGCCGGTACTGTTCAATTAGAAAATCGCTCACATTATCATAGTCTTGATCGTGAATGTAAGGCCTGACGTGAACGCGCATCCTTATACTCCTTGTCAATAATAGCGATAAACAGCGTAATATCATGAACTTCGCCGCGCATTGTGTATTTTACCCAAATAGTTGCGATTGCGTTGCAAGAGCAAAAGTAATAACGCGCCGAAAAACGTCCATCCAGAGGTGATCATACGCAAAATATGCAGGGTATGCAGCAGCCGCACAAACTATTTAGCCTGGTGGCTGCTGACATGACAAATGTCATGGGTGGACCATGACATTTGTCATGCTGCACGTCCTAGAAGCCGTTTATACTTTGCATGTATTCGGATACACGAATACATGGATGGACGAGAAGCTTATGGAAAAACCAAGTATCAAAGAATTAAAACTTTTACACGCTAATATTTGCCAGGCTCTAGGAGATCCCAAGCGCATCCTGATTCTTTACGCCCTGGACGAACGGCCGCGCCACGTTTCCGCGCTTGCCAAGGATCTGGGATTTCCGCAGCCGACAGTCTCGCGTCATTTGCGAGTTCTTCGGCAGCGCGCTCTGGTCAGCACAGAAAGAAATGGGCCGGCCGTCGTTTATCGTCTGGCGGACTCTCGTGTCGTGGACATATTGGACAATATGCGCCTGGTCATGCGCGGTGCTCTGGAACGACAGTCTAGTATGCTGATGTAATTTTCTCGGGGTGAAGAGCACAGCAACTGCCAAAAACCCGGCTATTCATTTACATATTTACAAGATAATTTTCATCAATTGCGGGAACTATATAGCCCAGGATCGGGTTTCTAAACTGCACGGAATGGGAAGAGTATGAAGGACTTCAAATATATTTGGATCGTTGGCTTGATCGTCACGCTTTTGCTGATCATTGTCCCGATTCTCCTTTTCGCTTCGAACGAGGCACAGGCGGTAGACAGGCCATGGTCTGCCATACTGGAACGGCCGCCGCATACGGATCACAGCGATCTCATGCAGGGGCCTTATGCCACGGGACAGGAAGTAACGGCCGCTTGTCTGGAGTGCCACGAAGAGGCAGCCCAAGAGATGGTGCAGACTGTGCATTGGAAATGGGAAAGCGATCCGGTCATGCTGCCTGGTCGTGACGAGCCAGTGACCATTGGCAAGAAAAACCAGATCAACAATTTCTGCATCGGCATCCAGGGCAATTGGACCGGATGCACGCGCTGCCACGCCGGATACGGTTGGGATAGCGCAGATTTCGACTTCACCGAGGAAGGAAATGTAGACTGCCTGGCCTGCCACGAACAGACAGGGACCTACGTGAAGAGTAATTCCGGCCTACCAACAGAAGGCGTCGATCTGGCAGCCGCGGCGCAAAGCGTGTCCACACCCACCCGCCTGAATTGTGGAAGCTGCCACTTCAATGGCGGTGGCGGCAATGCGGTGAAGCACGGCGACCTGGACAGCAGCCTTTTCTACCCGACTGAAAATATCGACGTGCACATGGGTCGCTACGATTTCCAGTGTGTTGATTGCCACCAGACCGAAGATCACCAAATAGGCGGCCACATGATTTCCGTCAGCAGCACGGATTCCAATCGTTTCGATTGCACACAGTGTCACGACGCCTCCGCAGTTCATGAGGATGAACGCATTACGTCTCATTTAGATGCGGTCGCCTGCCAGACGTGCCATATACCGGAAGGCGCCGTACGGCAGGCAACCAAGATGGATTGGGACTGGTCCACAGCGGGTCAGGACATAGAAGAGGATCCGCACGAATACCTGAAGATTAAGGGTAGTTTTGTGTACGAGCGCGGCTTCATGCCGGAGTATGAGTGGTACAACGGCACGGCCGATCGTTACATCCTAGGCGATGAGATCGATCCCGAGGCGACTACCAACCTCAATGAGCCGGGGGGAGATGTCAACGATCCCACGGCTAAGATTTGGCCTTTTAAAATCCATACAGCGAAGCAGATCTACGACAGCAACTATAACATCCTGTTGCAGCCGAAGACGGTCGGCGAAGGTGGTTATTGGACTGACTTTGACTGGGATCAAGCGGCTCGTCTCGGCGCCGAAGCATCCGGAATACCTTACAGTGGTGAATACGGTTTCGTAGAGACAGAGATGTACTGGGCTTTAACGCATATGGTCCAGCCTAAAGAAGAAGCTTTGTTATGCGCCGACTGTCATAGCGAAAACGGCCGTTTAAACTGGGAAGCCTTGGGCTATTACGGGGATCCCATGACCTGGGGCGGTCGCCAATCTCAGAAATTAGTGGAAGCGCAATAGATAACGATGAAGAAAAAAAAGTTCTTGTACGGAAATAGGCTCCGACTTGCGGGCCTCATCATAGGCATCTTGCTCCTGTTGGCCGGTTTGGCACTTGCCAATCAAACGGCCGTGGCCCAAGATAGCCCACCCCTTCATCCAACCTTTCCCTTGCTAGACGCGGATGGCAACCATGTCCTGGACTCAGGGCAACCGTTATCGACCAAAACAAGCTGCGGGCAGTGCCATGACACTGAATTCATCACAACGCACAGCTTTCATTCCGATGTCGGTCTGAACGCCCTCTCCGCTCCTGGTGAGCAAGAAAGCGGCCAACCATGGGACATCAGCCCCGGACTGTTCGGCAAATGGAACCCGTTAAGCTACGGCCGTTTATCAGCGGAAGGAGATGAACGAGTAGATATGACGACGGCGGACTGGGTCAAACGCTTTGGCATCAGGCATGTCGGTGGCGGTCCAGCCGAAACCAGCCGTACGGGGGAATCCCTCCTGGAGCTGACGCCGGATGTGGACAGTGTTGAAACCAGCACGTTCGATCCGGAGACGGGCGAACTAATCCACTGGGATTGGGGCGAATCGGGCACGGTGGAGATGAACTGTTTTCTTTGCCACTGGCCCGAACCCAATAACGAAGCACGCATCTCAGCGCTGCAATATGGCAATTTCCAATGGGCCAACAGCGCCACGCTTGTCGGCAGCGGGATCATCGACGACACGAATGGCATATTGCAATGGAACGCCGAGGCATTCGACGAAGATGGCAATCTAAACACACAGTTCATCAACGTCAAGGATCCGGCCAACGAGAACTGCGGCCTCTGCCATGGCCTAGTCCACGTGGAGCCCCAGACACCAGCCCTATTGCAAGATTGCGCGCCGGAGCAGTGGAACACAATCACGACCGGTCAGATCATGTCACCGCAGAAGATCAACCAGTCAGGGATCAATATTGAGAATAAAGCGGAGATTGGGCGATCCTGGGATATTCACACCGAGCGCGTGGTGAACTGTACCGATTGCCACTACTCTTTGAACAATCCTATCTACTATGAAGAAACGGACGCGACACGGCCCGATCACCTGATCTTTGATCCGCGGCGAATTGATTTGGGCGAATACTTATACCGGCCTTTGCATGAGTTTGCCAAGGGGCAGAGCGCTGAAGGAAGCCTTGCGCCGCAGTTTAACAACACGCTGCGACGCTGTGAGTCCTGTCACGATGCTACCGGCACCCATAATTGGCTGCCTTATACGGACCAACATCTGGGCGCGTTGAGCTGTGAATCCTGCCATGTGCCCAAGATGTATGCTCCTGCACGGCAAAATGAAGATTGGACGGTACTGACGGAAGAGGCCAAACCGGTAACCAGCTGCCGGGGCGTTGAAGGAGATGGTGAGACACTGGCCAGTGTGTTGATTACCGGCTTTGAGCCGGTGCTTCTTCCGCGCGAGAGTGCCGATGGCGATACGCGCCTGGCGCCGCACAACTTGATCTCATCCTGGTTCTGGGTCTATGGCGATCCGCCACGACCGGTCGCCTTGTCCGACCTGGAAGCAGCGTGGTTGGATGAAGAAGGCGCTTATCACGAGGATATCGTGGCCACTTTTGACGCCAACGGAGACGGCGCCGTCAATAAGAGCGAGCTGCTAATTGATACTGAGGAAAAAGAGGTTCTCGTCACCGGCCGTCTGTCAGCGCTGGGGCTGGAAAAGCCGCGCATTGAGGCTGAAACTCGGCCGTACAGCATCAACCACAACGTAACCCACGGTGAATGGGCCACAAAGGATTGCGACACCTGTCACAGTGAAGATTCTCGTCTGGCAGCTGCCATGCCGCTTTCCGACCGCACCCCTGGAGGTGTGACGCCAACTTTTGTCAGCAACGATAGCACGACCTTCAATGGGGAGATGATCGCTGGCGCGGAGGGGCAAATCCTATACCAACCGAGTCTGGCAGCAGCCGAACTCTATATCCTGGGACACAATAATGTAGCCTTGGTCGACCTTCTTGGCGCGTTGATCTTCGTGGGCACAATTCTAGGCGTCTTCGTTCATGGCGGCCTGCGCTTCCTGGCTGCCCGGCGCAATCCTCCCCATGAAGCGGAATTGCACGAAGTGTATATGTATACGGTTTATGAGCGGCTGTGGCATTGGCTGCAAACGGCCGTCATTCTGGTGCTCTTGTTCACCGGTCTGATCATCCACAAGCCAGATATCTTCGGCATTTTCAGCTTCCGCTACGTGGTGCATGTGCACAATATCATGGCCTTCATCCTGGTGGCCAACGCCGCACTGGCTCTTTTCTATAACCTGGCCAGCGGCGAAATCAAGCAATACTTGCCCGAACCAAAGGGCTTCTTCAACCAGATGTTTTCGCAGGCGAAATATTATCTGCAAGGCATTTTTAGAGGGGATGAACACCCCTTCGAAAAGACCCCTCAGCGTAGATTGAACCCCTTGCAGCAGGTAACTTATTTTGGTTTGCTGAATGTGCTGCTGCCCTTACAAGTGTTAACTGGCATCGTGATGTGGGGTGCGCAGCAGTGGCCACACCTGGCTTCGCAAATGGGCGGGCTACCTTTCCTGGGACCGTTCCACACGCTGATCTCCTGGCTGTTGGCTTCGTTTATTGTCATGCACGTCTATCTAACCACGACCGGTTCGACAGCGACGAGCAATATCAAATCGATGATTATGGGCTGGGACGAAGTTGAAAGCCACGAGCAGCCGTCTGAACAAGGAACGGCCGCTCCGAGTGCTGTATCAACCGACTAGCATAGCTCTGTGTCTCTGTGTGCTTTGTGTCCAAGTGAATCAGAAGGAGGACACAAAGGGCACAAAGATGACACAGAGGAAACAGAGAATCCAAGGAATTCGAAACGATCGAATAAGTATCCAGGGATGGGAGAATAACTATGACGACATTAACACCTTCCGAAAGCACTTATCAAGATAGTCCGACCGTAGAGGTCGCCGGCAAGAAAGCGACCAGGGCGTATATCAACCCATATCTGGCGGGCATTCTGTTGGGCATTGTGCTCTTCATGGCCTTTTTCTTGACCGGTAGCGGGCTCGGCGCCTCCGGCGGTTTGAATCGGCTGCTGGTCTTTGTACAGGACGTTATCTCTCCTGACCACATCAACCGCGTACCCTACTTGATCGCCCTAGCCGGCGGTGACAAAAACCCGCTGGACAGCTGGATCGTCTTCCTAACGGTTGGCACTATCATTGGCGGATTCCTTTCGGGGCTGTACGGCCGTCGCGTGAAGGCGGAGACGGTAAAAGGGCCGCACATCTCGGTGCGTACGCGCTGGCTCATGGCTTTTCTGGGCGGCTTGTTGATGGGCTACGGCGCGCGGTTTGCGCGTGGCTGTACGTCAGGACAGGCTTTATCCGGTGGCGCGGTGTTATCCGTGGGCAGTTGGGCTTTTATGTTTGCTGTCTTCGCCGGAGCATATGCATTGGCCTATTTCTTCCGCTGGGAATGGAATTAACCATTCACCAATGCACAATTCAACAATTGACAAATTTTCTGATGCTTGCTCCGCTGATATGAAACAGAAGCATTACAGAATCATTTTACAAGATCAGGACCCAAAACTATGACAGCATTTCCTCTTCCTCTTGCAGAAATATTCGGCCACTGGGGCTCCTACGCCGTATACCTCGTGATTGGCATCGCATTTGGCGCTGTACTGGAGATGGCCGGCTTTGGCAATTCACGCAAATTGGCGGCCCAATTTTACTTCAAGGACATGACCGTGCTAAAAGTGATGTTCACGGGGATCATCGTGGCCATGGTCCTCATTTTTGGGGCATCGGCCGTAGGGCTATTGGACTACAACCTGGTGTGGGTCAATCCAACCTACCTCTGGCCAGGCATCATCGGCGGTCTAATCATGGGCGCCGGCTTTATCATCGGCGGCTTTTGCCCGGGCACCTCTCTGGTGGCCATGGCGACCTTGAAGAAGGATGGCCTCTTCTTCGTCTTGGGCGTTTTGGCGGGCATCTTCCTTTTTGGCGAGACGGTTAGTAATATTGCCATTTTCTGGAACTCCTCCTACATGGGCCGCTTCACACTGCCCGAACTCTTTGGCTTGCCCACGGGTGTGGTGGTTCTCCTGGTCGTGCTCATGGCCCTGGTCATGTTCTGGGGTTCGGAGAAACTGGAACAACACTTCGGCGGTAAAGATCCGCGCAAGGTCCCCAAATGGCGTTACGCAGCGGCCGGTGTGTTGGTCGCCGGAGCATTCGCGCTCATATTTATCGGGCAACCAACTTTCAGCGATCGCTGGGCGGCCATTGCTGAGGAAAAAGATGCGCAGCTAGAAAATCGCGAAAAACAGATTCACCCTGGCGAATTACTGGACTCGCTCAACGATACTCAGCTCAAAGTGATCATGCTCGACGTGCGCGACGAGGTGGATTACAACCTTTTCCATATCCTCGACTCGCGCCACGTGCCCCTGGATGAGCTGCCTACGATCATCGAGGAATTGCACCTTGAACCGGCCAACGCCCTCTTCGTGACCATGAGCAATGATGAACAGGCGGCCACAGAGGCGTGGAAGCTGCTGGAAGCGGAGAGCATACCCAACGCCTACATCCTGGAAGGCGGCATCAATAACTGGATCGCCACCTTTGGCGACGACGATTTGACCAAGAACTTCAATCTTGGCGCCGGGGATGATCAGTTGTGCTATATCTTTGATTCAGCCGTTGGTTCCCGCTATGCAGCGTCCGAGCCAGACCCCCACGCCTTTGGATTGATTTACACCCCCAAAGTAAAAATGGAGCTAAAGCGCGCTCCCTCCAGCGGCGGCTGCGGCTAAACATTAAACGAACAACAGCCAATGGCTTGACACCGTTGGCTGTTTGCTGACAGCTGTTAAATAATTGTGCCGTTGGGGATGACAGCATTCTTGGGCACAATCACGATCCCTTCGCGCGAGACCCAGTTCTCGTGCTCCTCGTCGGCGCGGTCCGGCATTTGGCGGATGATCACCTGGTTGCCAATACGCGCATTCTTGTCGATGATGGCCCCTTCGATCACCGCACCGTTGGCGATGCCAATAGAAGGACGGCCGTCACGTTGATTTTCCTTAACATCCTTAGGCGTTTCGTAATAATCAGCACCCATCATGATCGTACGCTGGATAGTCACCCTTTCGCCAATGATGCTGCGTAGCCCGATGACGGAATCGCGTATGGTCGCCTCCTGAATGCGGCCGCCGTCGGCCAGGAGGACATTGTGCATACTCCCCCCTTGCACCTTGGATCCGGGAAGGAAGCGCGGGCGCGTGTAGATCGGCCGTCGCGGATCATACAAGTTGAATTTGGGTAGCGGGGCGGCCATGTTCAGGTTCACTTCGTAGAAGCGGCGCATGGTCCCAATATCTTCCCAATAGCCATCGAAGACAAATCCCATAATTCGGCTCTTTTTCATGGCTGCCGGGATGATATGTTTGCCAAAATCAGTGCCGCTATTCTGGGTGAGTACCTCAGACAGGTGCTTCGTGCTGAAAACGTAGATGCCCATGGAAGCCATATAAGGTTTTTCCGCATCGTCACCGCTTTCAATACCGTCAATATCCTCATCAGTTTGCGGCTTTTCCACAAAATCTGTGATCTCTCCTCCCTCATCCATCTTGAGAATGCCCAACGAGGAGGCGCTGGCCCGATCCACGGGCTGTACGGCAATCGTGATATCTGCCTCGGACTCCTCATGAAAGCGCGCGAATTTGGCGTAATTCATACGGTACAGATGATCTCCAGCGAGAATCATGACGTAGCGGTTGCCCGACTGGGAAATCTCATGTAGTTGCTTACGGATGGCATCGGCCGTTCCCTGATACCAATCTCCGCTGCGGAGGGTTTGCTCCGCGGCCAGAATCTGCACCCATCCTGGCGTAAAAATATCTCGATTATAGGTACGGTGAATATGGCGGTGCAGCGAGACTGAGTTGAACTGGGTCAGAATGGCAATCTTTTCAATGCCGGCATGAAAACAACTGCTCATGGGTATGTCGATCAGGCGGTACTTGCCGGCCAGAGGGACGGCCGGTTTTGTGCGATCACGCGTCAGAGGAAAAAGCCTCGTCCCCACGCCACCGCCTAAGATTACTGCAACCACATCACGCATGTTCATGTAATTAGTCCTCCATGCCGCCCATTATAGCAGAAAGTAACAACCCCCTGGCACTATTTCCAATGCCAGGGGGTTGCGCAAGCCTAAGCGAATTACATAAGGCTGGAATGTTGTTGCTATTAGATGAAAATCACTTGCGCATTCTCGCTCATCTCCATGAATTCCATGGCGCCGACCACATCATTGACTTCCTGATGAAGATCATCAGCCGTAAGTCCCATCATATCCATGGACATCTTGCAGCCGTACATTTCAGCGCCGGCATCGCCGATCATTTGGATGAATTCACAAACCGGCGGGAAGTCCAGCTTGGCGATCTCTTTCTTCATCATCGACGTGGCAAATCCGGTCATGCCCGGCAGCATGCTCATCATATTGGGGATACCCATGCCGTTGGGCATAGCCATAGAAGGATTGCCCAGCGGCGTCACCTCCAGGTTATCCATCTTCTCTTTAGTGATCATGTCCAATCCCCAGAAGGTGAAGAACATGGTGACGTCGATGCCTTCCATCAAAGCGGCGTTGGCGAGAATCAGACCTGGATAGGCCATGTCCAGCGTGCCCTTGGAGCAAATGATACATAGTTTGCGTTCTTTGTCTTCAAACATTTTATTTTCTCCCTCGAGATAACAGTTATTAAAAATTATCGTTTTTGAAATATCAGAAGAAACCCGATTGCTAACAATTCCCTCTTCCCGGATATGAATAAGGCGGCAAAAACCGGGTTTCCGATCTGCTTTATCAGCGCCACTGGATGCGGCCTGATACAAAATAATCCCGGAAACTGGAAAAAGTTTGCTTTAGTGTAAGGGTCGACAAAATCTCCGGGATAATAACAGCAACTCTAGATGCAGCCCGACGGTTTCTTCAGACCAGACACGTAGGCCACTTTCTTAGCCGGCCCCTTGGGGAACAGCTTGTAAAGCTCTTTGGTCGTAACGCCACCAGATTGGGAAATCCGGCGCAGCGTAGGGGCATCTCCCTGCTCGGCATAATCGGCACGGCAGAATTCAATCACTTGCCAATGCTTTTCTGTCAGGGGATTGATCCCGATCTCAGAAGCCAGCTCCACAGCGACGTCTTTATCCCACTCCGTGTAATCGGCCATGAAACCTTGTTCATCAAATTCAATTTCTTTTCCAGCAATCATTCTTTCGGTCATTTTAATAATCCTCCACTTGGGCCGGGCTCTTTTTGGCCGGCCGGGAAATTTAATATTTTTTCGGCTTCTCGTAGATTGAACTCCCGGGAAGCTCTATTCACAATATAAATATTCTAGACGGTACGCAGCACCGACAATGTCTTGGAAAGTCCGCGCTTCACTTCGGGATCGTTCAACTGTCGCACTATGGTAAATAGGGAAACGTCTTGCGGTGGTTCCTCTTCGCGCAGAACCTCCACCGAATCACGCACCATGGACATAATCTCCGGCTGCGTCATTTCCTTCACCGTTTGCAATATGAGCACAATATTGTCACCCAGTTGGCGCACGTCCTCTTCGCTGAACGAGGTGACGATATTCTCCATGACGCCCATGCCGGCGCGCATAAAGGCGAAATACCCTTTGCGTTCCGCCTCATCCAGGCGATTCATTAGGGTCAAGAAAGCGTCTTGCGTGAGCGGGCTTATCTCCTGAAACATGGCCATAGTGCTTTCCAACTGATCCAACATCTGCTCCAGATTGTGCGTGTTACGCAGCAAGCGTTTGAATAGACGCAGGATATCCTCAAGCTGAACGTAGCTTTCCACCTCTTCCAGTTCGTTCACCGAGATACGGAAGACGTCGCTGGCGATAGGAGTTAAATCATTCTGCAGCTCTTGCCACTCTTGTCGACGCCGCTGTTGTGCCTGCGCTTCCTCGGTCAGAAAGGCTACCTGAGCCGTTAACTGGTCGATCTTGCGGTTCAGATCGGTCATGGCATAATCTGTGACGGCCGTTTGTTCCATCGTCATCGTCCTACCTCCACTTGCCGGCCATGGACATCTGCGCCGTAACTGGCATTTCCTTGCCTTTAAGCAGAATGTTCCAATACATCCAGCGGAACATCACCTTGCCCCAATGATTCACTTCCGACTCTTGCAGAAGGGAGAAGGGGCCGATGCCCGGCAGGGGGTACTTACCTGGTAGAGGCTCGACGTGGTAGTTGAAGTCAATCAGGATGCCTTTGCCAAAGCCGGACTCGATGAAACAGTTGGCGTGTCCATCAAACTTGGTCATCATCTCTTGCCCGTCAATGTAGAGCAGGAAATTCTCGACGAAAACTTCGGCGGCGAAATGGGCCACCGCGCCTGCCTTGGACGTAGGCAGTGCAGCCGCATCACCCAGGGCGAAGATGTTGTCAAACTTCTTGGAAAGGAAGGTATGTTTGTCAACGGGCACATGGTTCAGTTCATCGCCCAAACCGGAACGGCCGATAAAATCTGCGCCCATGTTTACAGGAATAGTCACCAGCAGATCATAAGGCACTTCCTCCTCTTCATAGGAGATGAGCAGCTTTTCTTCTGGCTCAACCCGTTCGGCGTAGAACTCAGGGACGATGTTAATGTTCTTTTCTTCCATGATATTGCCCAACAGGCTTGCTGCACGCGGTTTGGTAAACGCGCCAGGCAGGGGCGTGACCAGGGTCAGATCAACCTTGTCGCGCAAGCCTCTCTCATGGAAATACCAATCGGCCAGGAATAAGAACTCCAGCGGAGCCACAGGGCACTTGAAGGGCAATTCCATGATGTTCAAGACCAACTTCCCGCCCTTCCAGGTACGTAAATGTTTGGACAGCGCCACGGCCCCTTCATAGGTATAGAAATCATGAATCGATTTACGCCATTCCCCTTCGGTCAGGCCAGGTGTTTCCTCTGGACGCGGCGCTGTTCCCGTGGCGATGATCAGGAAATCGTAATTCAGATAACGATTGTCTTTGGCGATCTTGACCCGGTTCTGTTCTGGCTCAACCAGCTCGATCTCCGACTGGATCATCTCCACGCCGGGAGGGATGAAATCCCGCTTGGGTTTGATGACGTCATTTTCGCCGTAGATGCCAAAGGGCATAAACAGGAAACCTGGCTGGTAATAGTGCGTCTCATCCTGGTCCACGATGGTGATTTTCCATTCATCGCGACTCAGGATGTGGGTGAGTTTGTTGGCCAGCATCGTTCCAGCTGTGCCGGCACCGAGAATAAGAATTTTCTTCATGAATATTTGCTCCTCTAAGCGAGACGTTTATTTCATATGCGCCAGACCGGCGATGGCGTCTAAGCGCCCTACCAGCTCCAGGCGTTCTTTAACTATGTGGGCCACAATATTGGCGATCTGCTGCACGCTGGTCAGCACGGCCGTTTTCTGCTGTTCGTCGAGCCGAAACACTTCGTGCAAACGGGGCTTCAACATCGTGGGCGCGATGCCAAATTCGGCAGCCATCTCTTTCACCTGTTCTTCCGCAGGGGGCCAATCCTCGGGAGCTATGCAGCCGGCCACGACCATACCTTTTAGTTCCGTGCCCACGCGAATCAGGCCGCGGGTGCAAAGCAGGCCGAGATGGCTCAGCTGAAAGGTTGGTTCGAAACTCAGCGTCTGTCCCAAATCATTCCAGCTACTGATGCAACGCTGCACGGCGTCCGGCCGCTTGTTGATGGCCTCGAATAGGCCACAGGGCCGGCTAGGTTGGGTGATGGGATTGCCTTCCATGTCGGTGACGATCAACATCACACCCAGCAGATCGGCGTGGCTTTCTTGAATAAGTTGTACACATTCCAGGGGTAGCAAGGCGGCCAGGCTGCCGATGCCATTGGTGGGCAGAGGAATTGATTGTGGTTGGGCGACGGGAAGCATTACAGCCGTAGGCAGAACCTGTGCACCCATCTGCGTGGCCATCCACTCATCGATCTGCGCGGCGGGAAAGCGCCACTGCTTGCCTACTTTTATGGCCGGCAGCCGACCCGCTTCAGCCATGCGGTAGACAGTGGAGCGATCCACTTGCAGCAGTTCTTGAACATCTTTGGCGGTTAGCATATCAGCCATTAAATACCCTTGATTGTGAAATTTTGCACATACACGGGAATCTTAATGGCTGTCACAGATCTGCAATAGTGACATTTGTCAGCATTCTATGTGACATTTGTCATATTCAGCATGACAAGCATGACAGGGATACGCTGCTCCTTCTGCATTGTATGCATACGATGCAGATTATGCGCACAATGCACACCCCGTCCATAGCACTCGCCCCAACCCATCAACACACCTCACACTCTGCGCGGGTGCATCGCACGACCTTCCTCCATACCGGCTCCACCCCCTATTACTCGGCCAAATAAGTTTTCGCCATTTTCCCGGAAACTGGGAATTGATTGTTGCCGACGGAAGTGTAGCGGAGTTTCCGGGAAAACTGTTTTGTAAATTCCGGAAACAATGCTTTTTAGAGTTGTTTCTTAAGAAAGTATCGTTGGTGCCCGGGAGGAAAATCTTGTAGCTCGCCAAAAAGCTGATAGCCATGTTGTTTATAAAAGTCCGGCGCCTGAAAACTGAAGGTGTCCAGATAGGCATGTTTCGCGCCACGTCGCCGCGCTTCATCCTCAGCACGCGCCAACAGGCGATGCCCGTATCCACGACCACGAAGCGCTTCTTCCACCCACAATAAATCTATATAAAACCAACCCCAATATATTT
>JAACFF010000524.1 GCA_009937635.1 Chloroflexota bacterium | reverse complement strand
CCGCCAGTTGGGCGTGGAAATCGAGAGCATCTGTGGAGGAAGGCTGACGTGCGGCAAATGCAGAGTTCGCATCGAAGACGGCGCGTTTCAGAAACATGGCATTGTCAGTAAGCCCGATCATGTGACGCCGCCAAATGACGTTGAGACTGATCTATTGAATCGTTTGGGCGACGGCGAGCACCGCCTCTCGTGCTCAGCATATATCCAGGATGACATTCTGGTCCACGTTCCGGAGGAAAGCCAGGCCCAGAAGCAGATCATTCGTAAAACCGCGACCGAGCGACTCATCGAGATAGCGCCGGCCATCCGCCAGGTCTACGTCCAAGTGGAAGAAGCCCAACTGGGCGAGCATCGGGGTGATTGGGGACGGCTCGAATTTGCTCTGGCCGAGCAGTGGCAACTGGATGATTTAACCATCGATTTGCCGGCGCTGCGCCGCTTGCAGGCCGTATTGCGCCAAGGCCAGTGGGCAGTCACGGTAATCGTATGGCAAGAACGCCAGGTGATTGATGTGCAGCCAGGCTACCAGGAAGGCATCTATGGTCTGGCGGTGGATATCGGCAGCACAACGGTCGCAGGCTACTTGTGCGATCTACGCACCGGTGAAGTTCTGGCGACAGAATCGGTGATGAATCCCCAGGTGACCTATGGCGAAGATTTGATGAGCCGCGTTTCTTACGCCATGACCCACCGGGATGGCCTCGACAAAATGCATTTGGCCATCGTCAAGGTCCTCAACCAAATTTCGGCTCGAGCCGCTCGGGAAGCAGGACTTCAAGCGCGCCAGATCCACGAAGCTGTCGTCGTGGGCAATACGACCATGATCCACATTCTGCTAGGTATCAACCCCGTCGAGCTAGGCGGGGCGCCTTTCGCCCTGGCAAATCGCGATGCCATGGATATTAAAGCCAGAGATCTAGAATTACGCTTTCATCCTGGGGCGAATCTACACGTATTACCCTCCGAAGCCGGACACGTTGGCGCCGATAATGTGGGCGTGCTTATCGCCGAGGAACCCTATCGACGGGATGAGATGACGTTGATCGTCGACGTAGGTACAAATGCCGAGATTGTCTTGGGCAATCGAGAAAAGCTGTTCAGCGCCTCTAGTCCAACGGGGCCAGCCTTTGAAGGGGCGCAAATCACCTATGGCATGCGCGCCGCCCCAGGCGCCATTGAGCGGGTGAGAATCGATCCCCAGACGTTTGAAGCACGCTTCAGCGTGATTGGTGAATCCCGCTGGTCTAATGAATGGAGTTTGGGAGCGGACGCGCCCCTGGCCTCGCAGCCCAAACATCTGGCGGCCGGTATTTGTGGTTCCGGCATTATCGAGGCCGTGGCCGAGATGTTTCTGACAGGGATCATCTTCCCTGATGGCGCTTTTAACCCCGACTGCCCAAGCCGGCGCATTCAGTGGAATGGTCGCAAGGGTGCCTACATTCTGACCCCTGGCGACTATACGACCATGGGTGAGCCGATCCTCGTCACTCAGGACGACGTACGCAGTATTCAACTGGCCAAAGCTGCTCTGTACGCTGGGGCCAAATTGTTGATGAGCCGGGCCAATATCTCCAAGGTGGACCAGGTTTTCCTGGCCGGCGCATTTGGCAGCTACATCGATCCTAAATATGCGATGATTCTGGGACTGATCCCAGACTGCCCGCTTGACCAGGTTTTTGCGATTGGCAATGCGGCCGGCGATGGCGCACGAATCGCCCTGTTAAACCGCAACAAGAGGCTAGAGGCGCAACAGGTTTCTCGGAAGATCAAGTACATTGAGACGGCCGTCGACCTCGAATTTCAAGATGAATTTGTTCACGCCCTTCATATCCCGCACGCTTCGGACCCGTTCTCTCAGCTGGAAGGTATCCTGCCGAAAAAAACGGTGAATGGCCGCCGGCGTGTTCGCCGGCGGCGCATGAGGGCCTGATTGGAGGTAACATTGGTGTCAATGTGTTATTGTATTCATGGAATCCGCATGCCTGAGCGACCCTCAGGTTTTGTGCGTGCTGGTATCCGAGGAGAGCAATGAGCGACGAAATCAATATCAAAGATCTGCCAACCGATGAGCTTCTGGAACTCATGCAGGAGGATCTCTACGATGGATACGCCGACGAAATCGTTGAGGAAGTAGAGGAGCTCTTGGCTCGGGGTATGGAGCCTTATGATGTATTAACAAAAGGCCTGGTCGCCGGGATGGATGTTGTCGGAGAAGACTTTCGCGATGGCATTCTCTTTGTGCCCGAAGTGCTTATGGCAGCCAAGGCTATGAAAGCCGGCATGGCGATACTTCGACCCCTCCTGGCCGAGACTGGTGCGCCGAGGATCGGCACGATTGTCATTGGCACAGTGAAAGGGGATATCCACGATATCGGCAAGAACCTGGTGAGTATGATGTGGGAAGGGGCTGGTTTTGAAGTCTTTGATCTCGGCATCAACAACTCTGTGGAAGAGTATCTGGCTGCGATACAGGAGCACCAGCCAGATATCTTGGGCATGAGCGCCTTGTTGACGACCACCATGCCCTACATGCGCGTGGTCATCGACACTCTCAAAGAAAAAGGGATACGCCAAGATCTGATAGTGCTTGTAGGCGGCGCGCCGCTCAACGAGGCATTTGCCGAAGACATCGAAGCTGACGCCTATTGCCGTGATGCGGCCGTCGCTGTCCAAACGGCGAAGAAGTTCATGCAAATTAAGCAAGGAACATCATAGAATGGAGTCTGCCGCAGGATGAACCCGGGTAGTCGACTCCAGAATTATCCACACATCCTTGAGCTTTCGTACCAGGTTGCCGACCGGCTCTTTTCGTTCTTCGACCCGCTGATCTCTCGCTTGGGCTACGAACGGGTCGATCGTTGGTTGCGGCCGGCTGAAGAATTGAGCAAGCGCATTATTTTTGATTGCCAAATGTGCGGTCAGTGCGTGCTTCACTCAACTGGCATGACCTGTCCCATGACCTGTCCCAAAGAATTACGTAATGGACCATGTGGCGGGGTCCGATCGAACGGCCATTGCGAGGTTATCCCGGAGATGAAATGCATTTGGGTCATGGCCTTTGAGCGCTCGAAACATATGCCCGCATTTGGCCGCGATATGATGCAGCTGCAACCACCAGTAAATCATCAGCTAGAAGGATCTTCGGCCTGGATCAACATACTGACCGGCAAACACGGCGAATTGCCGGCCGGTTGGGAGGATGCATCGCCGAAACCGTTTATCAGAATAGAAGAAATTGACGCGTGGAAACCGAATTTAAGTCAGACGGTCGCCTAGAGAGGGTCCTTCGATCGGGGCGCTTTGCGGTTACGGCCGAGCTGAATCCGCCTGACAGCGCCAACCCGCAAGAAGTCTTTGATGCCGCCCTCGTCCTGTCGTCCGTATGCGATGCCATAAACGCTACCGACGCTTCGGGCGCTAACTGCCACATGTCCAGTGTGGCCATTTGTGCCTTGTTGACGCATGCCGACTATGCGCCAATATTGCAAGTATCTTGCCGGGACCGAAACCGCATTGCCCTACAAGGCGATGTGCTGGGCGCCGCTGCTATGGGGGTCTGTAACGTCTTGTGCTTGACCGGCGACGACGTCAGCGTGGGCGATCAGCCGCAGGCCAAGCCGGTGTTTGATTTCGATTCC
>JAACFF010000523.1 GCA_009937635.1 Chloroflexota bacterium | reverse complement strand
GGCTGCTGCAGGATACTCCGCATGCAACGAATATCCCACATTACTAAACATACAAGGATGCGAACTACACAAAAGATGTTTGTCTGACTACTAGGGTGTCTAGGCAGATCGCCACGGAAAAAATTGAAATGATAAACTATGGCTCTCTCCGACACCTGTTTCGGCAGTGGCGATTCCCTTGGCTATAATCTGTTACGATGACAAAAAGTGAGGATGTCCCTGGCAAATGGCTGCGTGTCTGTTATTTTGGCACTTATCGGGCCAATTATACGCGCAATCAAATCCTGCTCGCTGGATTGCGTGCGCAGGAAAATGTGATTGTCTATGACTGCCATGCGACTCTGTGGCACAATATAGAGGATCGCGTTGAACAGGCGAGCGGGGGCTGGCGAAATCCTCGTTTTTGGTGGCGGGTGTTGTCCACCTATTGGCAGTTATTCCGCAAGCATAACCAAACCCCAGAATATGACGTGATGCTGATCGGTTATCCGGGCCAGTTTGACAGTTATCTGGCGCGGCTGCTGACGTGGCGGCGGCGAAAGTCCATGGCTCTAGATATTCTGATGTCTCTGCACCTGGTAGCTGAGGAGCGAGGTTTAACACAGAAAAGCCCTGTCTCCGGACGTCTCATTTTTCTGTTGGAGAAAGGGGGGCTACATCTACCTGATTTGCTACTATCTGAAAATGGCGCATATGAGGCATATTACTGTCAGACCTATCACCTCACACCACAGCGATTCCAACGAGTCCCCCACGGCGCCGACGATCGCATTTTCCACCCGCGTGCTATAAAACCGCCAGATGATTGTTTTCGCGTAACCTATCACGGCACATATCTCCCGTCACATGGCCTGGATGCTGTTGTTGGAGCGGCTGTTCTGCTTCGCCAGCGCCAGGAAATCCAATTTCACTTTTATGGCAATGGACCAGAGCGTGAACGTATTGAGCAAGCGGCCCAGTTGGAGAACTTGGACAACGTAACCTTCCACGGTTTTGTAAATCAAGATGTGCTATTGGACAGCCTGGCCCGATCTCATGTATGCCTGGGCGTTTTTGGCTTGACGAAGCAATCTCATTTCACTATACAAAACAAGGTCTGGGAGGGATTGGCCATGGGCCGGGCCGTCGTATCTGGCGATTCGGAGGTGGTACGAGAAGCGTTGACACAAAGGGAACACATTTACCTGGTAGAAAGGCAGAATCCCCAGGCCCTGGAAGCGGCGATAAGCGAGTTGCAAGCCGATCCCGTGTTGCGCGAACAAATAGCGCGGGCGGGTTATGAGCGCTTCCGGGAACGAAACAGTATCTCGGCTATCGGCGCGACCACGGAAAAGGTTTTGCGCACACTGGTTTAGACCACAGAGATGCGTTCCCCGATTTCTACCTAGCTTTGGCTGTCGCGGGCGCGTAACTGACCACAGCCTGCGGCGATGTCGATACCGCGACGCTGCCGAACCGTGCTTGGCAGCCCATATTGGGCCAGGATGGCCTGGAATTCTTTTGCGCCCTTTTCGTGAGCTGGCTGGCCCGCGAATCCCACTGTAGGGTTCAAGGGAATTAAGTTCACGTGGGCATCAAGCGTTTGAAGCAATTGACCCAAGGCATGTGCCTGTTCTGTGGTGTCGTTTTCCCCAGCGATGAGCGTCCATTCAAAAAAGATGCGGCGCTTGCGCTTTTCACTGTAGTATTGGCAGGCGTCCATCAGTTCCATCAGTGGCCAACGCCTGGCGGGAGGGATGAGAGCCTGTCTCTCGGCGTCTGAAGCGCCATGTAGGCTGACGGCGAGTCGCACCTGTCGCTCCTCGTCGGCCAAGCGCCTTATGCCAGGAACCAGGCCAACAGTGCTGAGGGTAATATGTCGGGGGGCGATGGCCAGGCCGTTGTGATCGATGATGATGTCCAACGCTTTCATGGTGGCGTCGTAATTGTGCAAGGGTTCACCCATACCCATCAAGACGACATTGCGCAGACTCTTGCCGCGGTCGCGAAGGATGCGACTGACATGGAGCACCTGGGCCACGATCTCACCTGCTGACAAATGGCGCTTAAAGCCCATTTGTCCTGTGGCGCAAAAGATGCAACCCATGGCGCAGCCGGCTTGCGTGCTGACACAAGCGGTGGCACGGCCTTTGAAGGTCATAAGCACTGCCTCGATAGTTTGCCTATCATGTAGACGGAGCAAGAATTTGCGTGTGAAGCCATCATTACTATCGGTGGCGATTTTTACGGGAAGGATGCCCAGGTGAGTTTCCTTGCGTAAACTGGCCAAGAGATCGGGGCGAAGGTCTGGTATGCCGCACAGTGCGGTAACATGCTGCCGGTACAGTGCATCCCAGATGCGAGCGGCGTAGAAATCGCTATAGCCCCAATTGGAAAGTAAGCTGCGCAGTTCACGACGAGATAGATCGTAGAGGTTGATGGTATGATTGGGTACGTCTGTCTGCATAGTGAGATTGTAGCCAGATGGAGGGTGTGTGTCATATTGGCTCACATTAGGTAGAGTTTTCAACGACAGAGGGGTTAACATACGCCGCAGCGCACCATCGAAAATGTAGCGCAACCTTTCCAGGTTGCGATCAAGATGGAAAGCTTGATTTACTAGGAATCTGGTTATTGGCTGGAAATTTCTTAGATCGATTACACTTGCGACTGCGATAATGATTGGGGTTAGGAATGGGACGAAGAGGCTACGAAATGAACGATTTGATTTTGGCGCTGGATTTTGGGGGTACTAAGCTGACGGCCGCTACGGTAGCACGCTCGGAGGTGTTGTCGGGCGGACGAGAATGGCTAGCCAGGCAGCGTGTGTTCTCCCCTGCTAACGCCGACGCCCAATTTGACATCAGTACCATCGTGACTCTGGGAAAGCAAATCCTCAAGGGGGCAGCACCACAAAGTATTGGCGTGAGTTTTGGCGGACCGGCAAATTATGCGACGGGTATGATACGCCGCTCTGATCATGTGCCTGGTTGGGAAAATACTCCCCTGAAACGGTTGTTGGAAGGGGAGTTTGCGGCTCCCGTTCGTCTGGATAACGATGCGAATGTGGCCGCACTAGGGGAACAGCAGTTTGGAGCCGGAAAAGGATACCAGGATCTACTTTACATCACGGTAAGCACCGGTGTGGGCGGCGGTTGGATCTTGGCTGGACGGCCGTGGCGTGGCCGGGACGGGATGGCAGGAGAGATCGGCCATGTCGTGGTTGATGCACATGGGCCAGATTGCCTGTGCGGTAAACGAGGTTGTGTCGAACGATATGCCTCCGGCCCTTATATGGCGCAAGATGCACGGCAATGGTTGGAACAAGAACCACAACGAGGCGCCATCTTGAGAGAATTGAGCCGGGAAGCCCCCCTTAGCGCAAAGATGTTGGCTGTTGCTGCACGGCAAGGTGATGAATTGGCAGAAGAGATCTTGCTGCGAGGGGCATGGGCGCTGGGTGTGGGGATTGGCAACACGGCCAATTTGATGAACCCGTCACTGTTTGTGCTTGGTGGTGGGGTGACCAAGGCAGGTGATCCATGGTGGGAGACCGTGCGACGTATTGCTGGAGAGACGGCGCTGAATGATATGGTTTTCGACATCGTGGCCGCAGCTTTAGGGGATGATGCGCCACTATGGGGGGCAGTGGCCTTGGCCCTGTAT
>JAACFF010000522.1 GCA_009937635.1 Chloroflexota bacterium | reverse complement strand
GTAGCTATCGGCCGTCTGACGAGAATGCCTGATCCGCAGGAAGCGGAATTCGCCATCCTGGTGCGTGATGACTTTCAGGGTAGAGGGCTCGGCACCATTTTGCTCAAACGACTGCTTCAATTCGGCCGTGATGAAGGAATTAAGCATGTATTGGCTTATATGTTGGGCAGCAACAAAGGCATGATCACCGTTTGCAAAAGGTTAGGCTTCACCTTCGAGCGAGAAGATGATTTGGTCAAGGCCGCAATTGATCTGCAACCAGGTACAAATTATGAGAAAGACCGATAAATATCTAATCGCCATAGTAGCCGGTATTGTTCTCTTGGTGATTGCCGCATTTGCCTTCGTTCTCCTGAGTCCCGAGCCACAATATCGCGGCGACGATACGCCCGAAGCTACTGTTCACAATTACCTCCTCGCCTTGCAGCAAGAGGACTTCGAGAGAGCCTTGAGCGAACTCTCGCAGGATGTACCAAACCGGCCGGAAGACAGCAGTGAGATGGAATGGGACATTACCGAATATCCCTGGCAGTTTGAGCTCCAAGATGATACCTCGTTGATCATTGTTGGCTCGCGTATCACGGGCGAGCGCGCCATAGTTACGGTGGCAGAAACCAGGTCCTACGGCATATTTCCGGGGGATGTATCCACACAGGAAATTGTAATGCGCCTGAAGCAGGAGGAAAATGGCTGGAAGCTAATCGGTGGTAAATCTTACTGGGCAGATGACTGGGAAAAATAAGTGCGAAAATAAGCTCAGAATTCGTTGACGATTCATTTAGTTTGCGAAATTCTCTGATATTTTCCGGGCAGTGATGGATTTATGATGAATATAAGACGCATCTATGTCTACCTGATCAGCGCGATCACCTTACAATCGGTGACCTGGGCTGTCATCGCTCTGTTGCGAAACCTGACTGCCGGCGGCCTCGCCGATTCCACGAGCGAGATCGCGCTGCAGATCTCGATGATCTTGGTTGGCTTACCATTGTTCCTTGTCCACTGGCTCTGGGCTCAACGCAGCGCTGCCCGCGATCAGACCGAACGTGCAACGCCTGTGCGACGTTTATACCTCGACGCGATGCTCTTCGCCTTCATACTTCCCTTTATCAACAGCGCTCGCTTGCTTATTGAAATCTTTTTGCTCCGCACAGTCGCTCCCGGTTCCGGACTGGCCTCTTGGACTGCCGAATTTCGATTCAGCTTGATCGCAATTGTGATTACAGCCGTAATGGGATTCTATTTTTACCATCTTCGCAAGCAGGACGATCATATTGTCGACCCTGAGGAATCTTCAATATTACTTGACCAGGTTTTTCTCTACCTCTTGTGCCTGGTCGGTCTTGGTTTAACCGCATATGGGGCTGCCGAATTGTTGCGCCTGCCGTTGGAAAGCATATTCGGCGAGGCGCCAGGCCTGGTCCAGCGGCGTGCAATCGCCGGCAACATTGCCCTTTTGGTTGTGGGCGTGCCAACGTGGATCGCTGCCTGGCGACAAGCACAGAGCAACTTTGCCACTGGCGACATGTGGGAACAATCCTCCATCGTGCGCAAGATTTACCTCTACATGCTCGTATTTCTTTCCTCGCTGACGGCTGTGACCATGACCACAATATTACTGGCCAATTTCCTGCTGCGCATTTTAGAAATACCCTCCGCAGGCGGTGGCTTTTTCCGTGCGCTTTCCATCATTCTTATCAGTTTGGTCATATGGTCCTATCACGCCCACGTATTGCGCCATGACGCGGCAGTCGCTGAGGCCACTGGCCAGGCCGCGGCCGTTCGTCGCATTTATAACTACCTGATCAGTGCTGTTGGCTTGACGGCCGTCCTTATTGGTTTGGGTGGCATCCTAAGTGTGTTGATTCGAGCGCTGGACGGTGCTGCCCTTCGGCCTGATTTGCGTGAGCAGCTGGCCTGGTTCACAGCTACGCTGCTCGCAGGCTTGCCGCTATGGCTGGTCAATTGGCGGCGAATACAATTAATGATTTCTGGCCCCGAGCCGCTGGCCAAAGAAGAGCGTACCTCTTTTGTGCGCCGTTTCTACCTTTACTTTTTTGTTTTTGTGGCTGTGTTGACCCTCTTGGGCGGTGCCGTCTACGTTGTATCTCAGTTAGTTGAGTTGGCGCTTGGATCCCGCTTGGCTGGCGGACTGCTGACTGACATGGGCCAGGCTCTGGCCTACACACTTATCGCCGTCAGTGTCCTTTACTATCATGGCACACTCCTTCGCGACGACCAGTACTTTTTCGACGAGCAGCAAATGAAAAAGCAGCGGTCGCTAAATGTGGCTGTGGTCGATGTACGTGAAGGCCGTCTGGGGAGAGCCGTCATAGAGGATCTGCAGCGCCGGCTCCCTGGTATTATTATACATCCCCTTCCACTGACGCAGACTGCTGCAAAAGTGATGAACGACGAGAGTGGTGACCGATCACCAACTGAGATTCTATCCGTCGTCGAGGTGATCATCGCGCCTTGGCAGTTGGCTGCTGCTGGAGCCTGGAGCGACGTGATCGATGTCGAAATCGCCCAAGCATTTAATCAAAGTGCAGCCCATAAGCTCATTCTGCCGTTTCCGGAGAATAACGTCACCTGGATCGGGGCCGAACTGGGCCAGGAGAAGAGCATTGTACGCGAAGTAGGCGAAGCTGTGGAGAACATCGCCAAGGGCGAGAAACCATCCGGCGCGCGCCGCATGAGCACCGCCGCTATTGCCGTACTCACACTGATCACACTATGCACTCTTGTCACCCTTATTCCCCTGGTTATCCAGTTAATCGTCGTACTCTTGGAGACGCCTTTCTAATCACTGTCGCTTCACCAAATAATCAGGGAATCTATCCACCAGGCAATCTTGTAATTTTATCTGCGTAGTCTCTGAACGCGAAGCGGTCGCCACGCGACATTCACAGTGGCCAAAACAGCGGCAAGATCAAGAGCGTCACAAGCAAAACCACAATCGTCAGCGGAATACCTACCTTAATGTAATCACTAAAACGATACCCGCCAGGCCCCATTACCAATCCGTTGGCTGGATGGCCTACAGGGCTCATGAAACTGGCTGAGGCTGCAATGGCGATGACCATCATTAGGGCGTATGGCGAGGCGTCTAAATCTGCGGCCGTATTCAGAGCAATCGGCGCCATCAGCACGGCAACTACCGCATTCGGCATAAACTGCGAAGCGACGTTAGTTAAAATAAAGAGCCCGGCCAATAAAGCTGTCGCTCCCATGTCCTCGACAAACGCGACCACACCTGTTGCCAAAAATTGTGCCGTGCCACTATTTTCCATGGCGATACCCAAGGGAAACATACCGGCGATGAGAAAGACAGCTCGCCACTCAATTTGACGATATACCTCTTCGATGTGCAGGCAACCCGTTAAAACCATCAGGGCTGCCCCGGCCACGGCTGCGATAGCGATCGGCAGCCAGCCAATAAGAACGGAAAAGACAACGGCCGCCATGATGATCACCGCTACGGGTGCTTTCTCGCGGCGCGGCGCTTCCTGGAGCTCCTCCGCCAGCAGCAGAAAATCAGATTCACGGCTAAGCACAATAAACTTTTCCTTCGGTCCATAGATCAGGAATGCATCCCCAAACTGCAGTGGCATGTCACCCAATTCCGAACGATAAGCACGGCCTT
>JAACFF010000133.1 GCA_009937635.1 Chloroflexota bacterium | reverse complement strand
CAGATGGTAGCTAAAGGCATCGTGCCCGGCGGGTACTGGGGTATGCGTAGTAAATATGGAACGCTTACGTACAGAGGCGATAGCATCCTGGAAGCTGTAGCCATCGGCGACTTTTTGGCGCACATTTTCCAAGAGCAAGAAGGCTGAATGCCCTTCATTCATGTGCCACACGGTAGGTTCAATACCGAGCGCCCGCAAAATGCGTACACCGCCAATGCCTAGCATGATCTCTTGGCGAATGCGCATTTCACTATCACCAGAATAAAGGCGCGCCGAGAGCTCGCGGTCCCAGGGTTCGTTTTCGTCCACGTCGGTGTCCATGAGGTAGAGTTTGACCCGTCCGACGTTTACACACCAGATCCGTGCATGAACGGTCCGGTCACCCAACTCGACGGTGACCATTATCTCCTGGCCCTCTTCATCTTTTAATAGTTGAATCGGCGCCTGAGCAATGTCCAATTGCTGGTATACAGCTTCTTGCCAGCCATGAGAAGGTACGCGCTGCCTAAAGTAGCCTTGAGGATACATGAAGCCTACACCGACAAAGGGCAAACCAAGATCGCTGGCCTCCTTGGCGTGATCACCTGACAGGATTCCGAGGCCACCTGAATAGATAGGCAAGGAATTGTGTAGACCAAATTCAAAAGAAAAATAGGCAATTGTCTTGTCTACTAACTCAGGATAGGTCGTGTGAAACCAGGAATGACTATTTTCCATTGCGCCATCAAACTTCAGTAAGACATTGTCATACAGTCGAAGAAATGATCCATCTCGCGCTCTTGCTGCGAGCGCTTCATCCGTGATTTCATTTAGCATCTTCACGGGATTGTGTTGGGTTCTTCGCCACAAGGGATAATCTAGCCGCTTGAACAGGTTGCGCGCCTCAAGTGTCCAGCTCCACCATAAATTATAGGCCAGTTCAGGAAGGCGGCTGAGCTTCTCAGGCATTTTTTCTTGTAAAGACAACATAACGTAATTTGTTCTTATTCTCCTTTTCTCAAATTCCGATGCCGAATCCCAACTTCTGGCGAGGTTTTCGATATTAGCTTAATTTTCCTTGTTTTTCCTTTCCAATAAGCTTACAGGCTTGTGTGATCCTCACTAAAAATCAGACATCGTCCAGACAGCGACGCTGTTTCGGTTCAGAAGCGCACGATTATATCATGCTCGTAGCTGAAGCAAAGATCTAGTTATTCTGCGCTGTTGAAGCTAAACGTGACTCGCTGGGGTAAGGGATGGTTGACACGCCTAATGGCCAGGGACACAGATTCCTGAACTAACCATTCAAACTGGGATTCGGTCATGAGTTGCCGGTCCATAACGGGAGCTGGATTGGTGACGTTGATAACATACATTTGATCATCATCTAGGATATATTCAATCATGTTTATGTCATAGCCATAGGCTTTCGTCAGGGCAATAGAGCTGCTTGAGATCTTCTCAGCAAGTGTATCGTCATCAAAGGCGTTGTCTTCGAGGTATCGATTTTCCGACAAAGAATAGCAAAGCGACAAAACCTTTTTCTGGCCAATCACGAAGGAATGGATGTGTTCACCGCTAGTGATGATCTCCTGCAATATCATTGTGCGCGTACCGCTTTCGTCATAACGTTGAATTAATTCGTCCACGGTGTGCACGCGAAAGGTTAAACGGCGACCGCCGCTTCGGGCTTCCTTTAAAATGGCTGGAACGCCGACGTACTGGATGATGCCATGCCAATCCATGGGGTAATCAAGATTGCGGAAACTGTCTGGTATGACGGGAGATTCAATATCTTTGTTGGGCAATACGACCGTGCGCGGGCTGGTGAGACCAAGGTGGTGGGCGACGGCCGTACCAAAGAAGCGACTATCTGCAGACCAGACAAAGGGATCGTTGATGATATAACTACCTTGCAAAGCGACGTGCTTTACATAAGCACGATAATACGGGATCACTTGGGACATACGGTCGATAATGACTGGATAAGGGCATTCATCATCCATAAACGTGCCACCGATTTTGACCATTTCGGCCGTGATCCCTTCGTCGCGGTCTTTCATAGCAGCCACAAAAGCCTCAGGCCAATCCCGTTCACGACCAACGATCAAACCGACTCGTTTATTCTCTAGATGACTCATTATTTGTTGCAATGCTCCTGTCCAAAGTTAAGCGATGCTGGGATCTTTTGCACGTCAGCAGCAATGGACATCCTACTCATTACCTCAGTGAAGGGCTCAGTTTGCCCTCGTAAACTATACAGCAATCTGCTTAGGAAGCCGAATGCAAACCCTATCAATATGTGGCAGAATTAACATATCCGATCTATTATAGCGGTGAAGCCAAAGCATACTGAAACAGGTATATGTCTACACCGGATCATTTTGTTAAAGGAGAGTCCAATATGGGTAGCAATATAGTAATCGTGACCTTTGAAGACATGGAGACCGCCGGACAAGTTTTGAAGTCCATTGAGGCGATGGATAAGGAAAACTTGGTAGCTCTCAAGGACGCTGCCGTTTTGGTCAAGGACGAAAATGGCAAAGTGGAAGTTAAGGAAACAGAGGATGTTTCAACGCGCCGTGGTGTAGTTACCGGTGGTACTTTGGGCTTGATCGTTGGCCTCATTGTGGGAGGCCCCGTGGGGGGACTGGTTGTAGGTGGAGCGCTCGGAGCCTTGGCGGCCAAGAAGATAGATTTGGGTATTAGTGATGACAAAATAGTGGCTTTCGAGGAAGAGATGAAAAACGGAACTTCCGCGCTATTTTTGCAGTTCACATCGGCCGAGAAAAAGGAGTGGCTGATCGCTCTGGTGCGTGATTCGGGCGGTAAAATTGTCGAAATCGAGCTTTCTGATGACGCTGAACTGGATATCAACGAGCACCTAACAGACTACACGGGCAGACATTAGGAGCGAGTATATTGGCTCATTGAATTAAATTTGATGAAACAGCCGCAAGTCTGGCCGTAGCTCAAGCACACTAGCTTGCACGAATTAGAAATCGGAAGATCGATCTAAGGTTCCTGGCAAGAAGAGCGGTAGTTTTCTAGTGCACGCTGCAGGGCGAGTACAAGGAGACATGCCTGGTCGGGTGTAACAAAAATGTTTGTCTCGTCTGCCCGAAATATTTTCTCTTCGTCAGGACAATCCTCCCTAATAGAAATGCAAATGTCGTCTTCAAAATCTTGATCGGATTCCTCGAAAAAAATGTCGACTTTGAGACTGTTCTCTAGCAGTGAAACAGGCATATTTACACTCCTTGATCAACAATTTCGATTAAAGATGAACCTGTCAGCAGGGTTCACCACGTTCTGTTTTCGGGAGCGTGCTATTCGACGGCCTCGACATGATCGATGTCAGGAAAGAACTGCCTGACAGTCCCTTCTACCCAGCCATGAAGCGTGACCGGGGCGAGTTCGCATCCCTCACAGGCTCCCAGTAGGCGGACTTGCAAGATGTCGTTCTCGAAGCCAACCATCTCAACTGCGCCACCATGGTAGTATTCTACATAAGAACTTATCGCGTCCACAAGGGCGCGCATTTTCTCTTCATCAGTGGCTTTGTTAGGTAAATTGTTCACGTCAGCCTTGGCACCTGCGTACAAAGTTGTCATGGTTTCGTCTCCTTGCACCAAATTGATGCGGCAAACAGCAGGGAGAAGGAAGCGACTTGCGCTCACTCTCACCTACTGTGGTTTTCCTTGATTATTTAATTGTACCCGCGTCTTGTACTGCTAAACAAGCCCAATTTAACGAATTGTCAAAAAGCGTGATGTTCTTTGGGAGTCATTGTAGGCCGCCTCGCGCCGGATATGTAAGATGATGAAGGCCACGATGGTTACCGCTGCCAACAGTTCTCATCACCGTTGGCGGGGGTGATAGCAACAAAACTCGGGTCACCAAGGTCGTAAGTCCCATACAAACAGTTGAAGTCCCCTGCGTTAGCAACTGATTGATCAAGCTCACAAGTGGAGATCAACCTTGGAACAAAGGGATTCATCACGATCTCAACGTAGACATCAGCGCCATGTTTCCAGCCTTCTCCCAACAAGTTATCGATTACCGTGCCTGAGACACCTGAATATGCCAGAAGAGGTGACGCAACGGCTAGCAAAGTTAGCAAAACAACAGCAACAATAACAAAAGTTTTCGATTTTTATTTCATGATGATACTACTTTTCCCTTAGATATCCTCCAGAAACCCTCGAATTGAGAAAGGTCCTGGATCAGAACTCTGTCCAGTTTGTCTGGACCCTTGGGTAGAGCAAATCTGTAAGTAAACTTCTATTCCAAACGTAGTATTGACAGACAGCTTAATGAAGCCCGTCTACGGTTGACCCTGTAAACTTGGCGTGAATAGATCGTAAATTCCTGGTTATAGATTGGTTATGATGTCTTTAGGATTTTTCTATCCAAAGCGTCGCACCCTGGAGAACGGAAGGTAAGAGAAGTGCGCCGTCTGCAACGACCAGTTCCTGGCCATTTAGAAACTCGACAAAACGGCAACCGTTGGCAATACCGCCGTGATCCACGCGCAAAGGCCAATTGTGGCGCGTCATAGGATTACGATGGGCGATGACGATGATACGCCCCGCTACGCCGTCGCGTTGATATGCAAATGTATCGTCTTCAATGGCCAGCATCTGGAATCCACCGCGTTGAAGGACTGAAGATACTTTTCGCAGCTTGATCAACCCTTGGTAGAATTGAAAAAGATCGTGATCCCAGAGTTCTTCATTCCAGACCATGCAACCACGACTTTCCAGATCAGGATCATCTGTCATGCCAATCTCATCTCCGTAATATATGCAAGGGATGCCAGGAAATGTGAACTGAACGATGGCGGCTAGGCGATTGAGCGCTCCATTTCCGTTAATGATGCTCCTGATGCGCGGCGTATCGTGGCTGTCCATTATGTTAAATTGTTGGAGCGCAATAAGCCAGGGAATCGCAGCAGTACGACTTTGCCACGTGTTGACCAGCGCTGCTGTCGTCCAACTTGCGGAGGATACGACAAAGCGACCGAGGCTATGGGCCCACTCATGGTAGCCATCAAGCCAGTACCAGAGCGGCAAGGTAAACCCGGTGTAGTTCATAACTGCATCCCATTGATCGCCTTGAAGTTGGGGCGTGGCGTCGAAAAAGTTTTCGCCAATCAGATAGGCGTCTGATCTTGCTGTCTTGACGGCTTGGCGAATACCAACGACGATTTCGGCCCCAATCTGTGTTGTACCCTGCCGTCCAAGCATATTGGCTACGTCCACGCGCCAGCCATCAGCCGAATATGGTGGAAGCAGCCATTGGCGAAAGAGTGAATCTTCATTTTCGTAGATGCGCCGCCGCAGTTCGGCACTTTGATAATTGAGTTTGGGCAGGGTCCAGACCCCCAACCAGGAAGCATATTGGTCAGGATGCTGGTCGAAGGTAAAGAAGCCTGCTTCTGGGGAATTGGGATCGGAAAGAGCTCGCTGGAACCAGGGATGCCAGTAACCACAATGATTGGGAACAACATCCAGGATATAACGCATGCGCGTTCGTTCAGATCTTCGCGCAACTGTACTAGAGCGTCGCCACCGCCAAGATGAGGGTCGACTTGACCATAGTCCACGACGTCATACTTATGGTTGGATCGTGCGGTGAATATGGGATTGAGATAGAGGGCATTCACACCAAGTCTCTGTAGATAGTTGAGTTTCTGATTGATACCAGGTAGATCGCCCCCGTAAAAGATAGTTGGGAAGGTTTGGTCATGGGAAGGTTTCGTACTCCAGGGAAAAGTCTTTGGACCAAAGCCTTTGTATTCGTACTCGTCTGCTTTGGGGTCTGTGTCGGGGTTGCCGTTAGCGAAACGGTCGGGGAATATCTGGTAGAAGATGGCTTCACTCAACCAGTCTGGGCTATTGTAGCCGGCCAAAATGCGGAAATCTGTATTGTCAAGCGGTATGTGGTTTGTTGGCCCGTAAGCGGTCTAGGACCAAAGACCGTCTTGAGCTAAGATCAAGAATCGGTAATGCACAACCGGCGCGCTTATTTTTAGGTTAACTTCCCACCACTGGCAGGTCTCTTCAGCGACACCGGCTTCCAAACGTGACAGGGCTTGTTCTCCGTCAGGAAAGGTCCGCAGATACGCTTCGTTTATTGGAGCAGCTATGCTCGCCCGCAAGCGTATGCGCACAGTATCGCCCAATTGGGGGTATGGGTCGCTCACGTACTTATCTGATCCATCGCGATGAACGCTCTTAAGCCATCTGGGAAGGTCTTCCGAAATCATCTCTGCTGCCTGACTAAGAGTATGGCAATGGCGCCGAACGCCAACAACCCGGCGCCAATAATGGCAATGATTGTACTTAACCCTGGTTGCACCCGAGTCGGCTCAGCCTCGGGGGTTGGCGCTGATGTTGGTGTTTGTACGACGAGCGAAACAGCTTGTGCCGTAGGCTGGTCGGTGGGTGGCAGTGTGTTGGTTGCAACGGCCGTGGCGGTGGGAGGTAGCGTGGCTGAAGCCGGTGGTGTTACTGTTGGTGTTGGCGACGGTGGTACGATCAGTAAATTTTCCCCGATGGTCAAGACTGAATTGGCTGTCATATCATTAAAGGCCAATAACTGATCGACCGAAAGTCCATACTCCAAGGCAATACCCCATGCTGTATCACCTTCGCGAATGTTATGGTTCGTTTGAGGTGTCGATGTTGGCGGTGGTTCTTCGCCTGGGAGCAGCCGAATTCTGACTTCGTCACCAGGTGAAAGTAAACTGTCTTCTTGCATAGCGTTTAGCCATAAGAGCTCCTCAAGACTGAGCTTATACCAGGCGGCGATTGTCCACAGGGAATCACCCTGCCCGACGATGTATGAAGCAGGTGGCGTGGGAGTTGGTGGTGGCAATTGCCCCTCTGCTAGACGAATTATCAACTTGTCTCCTGGATTTATCACGCTCTCTGCGGTTAGGTTGTTGTATAAGTAAAGTTGCCCCAGTGGGATTTCGTAACGGGCCGCGATAGCCCAGAAGGAGTGACCCTGGCCAACGGTGTGAATAATGGATCCATCCTCGCTAGCCTGAGCCAGTTGGATTGGTGCAACGGGTGCCAGGATCTCGTCACCGGGAAGCGACGGTTGCGTTACAAACCCAGCATTTTCCTGATCGGGTGGAGCACCGACCACGAGGGCATAGAAGTTCTGGTCATGCCCTTGGGCAAAGCCTACACCAGCATGAATGTAACGTTGGGAGATCATGGTATTGAAGTGAGTGTGGCTGTTTTGCCACCATACTATTCCCTGACTAGGTGTGAGGTCGGTTCCGCCAACGATATTCTCGGTGGCATAGCCGGGATATCCTGCAGCATTTGCACGTGACTGCGGTGAGGATCCGCCTGCGCCAGTATGGCTGTAGATGTTATTTGCAGCCATATAACTAGCCTGATTCTGAGCGGCAGCAGCCAGAGTGGCATCCCAGGTGAACGGCGCTAATCCATATCCCGTACGGACTTGGTTTACCAGACGTAGGATCTCGGTGCCAGGATCCGATTGAGCGGTGGCAGGGATTGTTTTAGCAGGGACTCCTAAAAGCAGAAAAATGAATACGAACAGTATTCCCCAGAAGCACTTCCTTATCATGAGCGAACTATAACAAGATCTCAAATCGGAACAAAAGGGACTTATGCGATGATAACCAAAATGGTGGGGTAGAAAAGCCCCGGATCCTCGAACTTCGAGATTGACCCTACTATGAGAGTGTTCCGAAGAACAGGAACGTCACTTGCGGGCAAACGTAGAAACGTGTGTTATAACTGACGGTGCGGCATCCGGGACCGTAGTTTAAACATTACTATTATTGGTATCAAAAGCTTATCCTCTCGGAGTAGATAATCTAATGCATAGGTCTCTAAGCTTGTTATTTTTCTTCATCATGTTGAGCAGCACAATCACTGTTGCTGCCAGTTCGCCAAACTTTCAGTTAGAGTCTGAGGGAAATCGTGGCAGTTTTGAACCAGCGGAGTGTTGGTTTGACAGCCCGATTCCTCTACTAATGAGATCTGACTTTGAATGCGGTTATGTGACTGTACCTGAGTTTCATTCTGATTCGGATGGCCGGACAATTCGTATACCTGTAGCAATACTGCGTTCAAAGGTGGAAAATCCAGCACCTGACCCACTGTTCATGGCTCAGGGTGGTCCTGGGGGAGATGCATTTGAAGTTTTTCCTATCCTCACCGGACAGAAAGCGGAAACACTGGGGCGCGATATCGTAATCTTTAACCAGCGAGGTACCCGATACGCTGAACCGAATTTGATGTGTACTGAAAGTTTTGAAGCTGCACAAGAAATCCTAATGTTATCTGGGGATGAGGCGGATAACCGTGCCGTGGAAGCCCTTTCAGCATGTTATGAGAGATTGTTGGACGAGGGAACCAATCCTTCTGCATATAACAGCCTGGAAAATGCAGCGGACGTTGATGTCATTCGTGAGGCGCTAGGCTATGATGAGTACAATTTCTATGGCGTATCGTATGGCACGTTGCTGGGATTGCACTTGATGAGAAATCATCCTGATCAGTTGCGGAGTGTCATTCTAGATGGCGTTGTGCCTCCGGACTTAAATTTCATTCCCCAGGTTGCGCGGAACACGGATCGTGTATTCACAGAGATTATCCAGACCTGTGAAAATGATGCTGAGTGCCGGGCTGAATTTCCCGATTTAGAAAATCGGTTCTTTGCTCTGGTAGACGAATTGAATCAGTCTCCCAAGACACTGACGATTCGTGACCCCGAAACGGGGGAGCGCGTGGAGACACTTCTCAATGGAGATGCCCTGGTGGAGCTGCTATTTCAAGCGTTCTATCTGCCTGATGCCTATGCCACATTCCCTAAGCTGGTGGCCAATTTAGAGGAAGGCGACTATACGTTCATTCGTGGCATATGGCCTTTAATTGCGCTTGATCGCACGCTCAGTGAAGGTATGTATTTTTCTGTCATATGCGCGGAAGATGCAGATTTTTATCCTGACGAAGTTATGGTGGAGGGGATTCGGCCGTACTTTGCTGATGGAGCGGTCAGCGAAATGCAATCATACCTCGATGTTTGTGAAATATGGCAGGTGAATCAGCTGCCTGCCGAAGTCGACAATGCGGTACAGAGTGATATTCCAACGTTGCTGCTATCGGGCCATTACGATCCTATAACACCGCCCAATTTCGCTTCTGTGGCGGCAGAAGGTTTGGACAACGGGTACACATTTGTCGATCCTACCGGCAGCCATGGGGTGGCGCTTGCTGATTCTTGCCTGGACGGCATCGTTCAGCAATTTCTGGAATCGCCTGAGCGAGAACCGGATGGAAGCTGTCTGGAAGAGATCGAGCCAACTGACTTTGTCGCCGCTGATGCAATATCATTTCCATTCCTGGGCGAGATCAACCAGTTTTCACCATCCATGTGGACCCAGCTAGGTTTTGCCAGCCTTTTCCTCATTGGAATTCTGTCATCGTACTTGGTGCTTCCCGTGGCCTGGTTAATTGGCGTTCTGCGCAAGAAAGACCATCTAGCCAGAACATACGATCCAAAGGCGCGCCGCCTGAAGTGGATCGGAGGCATCTTGGCCCTCTTGTTTGGTATGCTGGCACTAATATTTGTGTCGGGCGTCGCGTTCTTTACCATACAATCGCTGTTAAATGGTATGGCGAATATTTTTGCTATTTCTAGGTCGGCCGTCCCATTTTTCGTCATACCGCTTATCCTGATTTTAATTTCCCTAGGTTTGAGTATCATTGCCGTGAGCAGCTGGCGCAAAAAGGTGTGGCCATTATGGGCGAAGATTTATTATAGTTTTCTAGCAATCTGTGCGGTGGGTTATGTGATTGTCCTGACTATGGGCGGCATGACGACTATGCTTCTATAATAACCGTACTGTGCGAAATGATCTGAAGCAGAACCTGCTAACTGCCACTATTTATGCTTTAACTGGCCTGATTGGCCTTGCTGCTTTTACTTATCCATTTTTTTTGCCGCGCCTAGTGGTTGACACGAGCGAAGCACGTGCGGAAACGGCGCCGTTGCTGACCTTAATCCTACTAGTAATATGCCTTGGCGTATTATTGTTGGAGGTACAGGGTCAGACGGTTAGTTCGAAAATGGTTGCTGCTTTAGGCGTGATGGTAGCTGCTTCCGCGGCCCTTCGATTTCTAGAGGTGGCCATTCCCGGTCCCGGAGGTTTTTCGCCAATATTCGTACCCGTCATTTTTGCGGGCTACGTATTTGGCTCTCGATTTGGCTTCTTGATGGGCACATTGACCATGCTTGTTTCCGCGCTAATCACCGGTGGCGTTGGCCCGTGGTTGCCCTATCAGATGTTTGTTGCAGGTTGGATCGGACTGACGGCTGGCTGGATGCCACACCCAGGGAATCCGCGATTGGAACTGGTCATGCTCATCGGGGCGGGCATCGTCTGGGGGATTTTTTACGGGCTGATTATGAATCTTTACTTTTGGCCGTTCATCGGCATTGGAACGGGTCAAAGCTGGGATCAAGAGGCCGGGTTGGGAAAGGCATTAGGAGGATTTGCCGCTTTCTACGTGACCACCTCGCTGGTCTGGGATCTGGCAAGAGCAGCGGGCAATGCCCTACTTATCCTGGTTTTAGGCTTACCCACAATACGCGCCTTGACACGATTTCATGATAAGTTTCGATTCCGGATACAAGGCGTATGAATCGTTCTTTTGCCACCCAGGCATGGGTCATTTGGGTCGTCGTTATAGCTGTGATCACACTTGTGACGCGTAACCCCCTCTATATCATCATCTTGCTAATGGTAGCCAGGATTGTTCAAAATGCTTGCGCAGTTTCGAGTGCGGCAATCGGGTTGCATTTTTGGCGACTGGCTGCGACTGTCATTTTGGCATCGGTTGTCTTTAATACACTGATGGTTCATTTTGGACAAACTATCTTGTTCATCCTGCCCGAGAATTGGTGGCTGATCGGCGGAACGGTTACTCTTGAGGCCGTCATATATGGGGCCATCAGCGGCTTATCACTGGTGACTCTCCTGGCTCTGTTTCTGGCGTTTAATGCAATCGTTCCGGCAAGCGAATTGATAAGATTGACGCCGCGGGCGATGGCGAATATCGGACTCGTGGTGTTGATCGCCATAACTTATCTGCCAGAGACTATGGAACAGTTAAAGCGTATTAAGGAGGCTCAAGAACTCCGTGGTCACCGCATCCGTGGAGTAAGCGATTGGCGCCCAGTGGTTATTCCCCTCCTGGTCGGGGGGTTAGAACGGGCCATGAGCCTGGCAGAAACGATGGTTTCGCGTGGCTACGGGGCCACTACCGAATTACGTCATTCGACAAAAGTTCAGGTAGTATTGGCAGCCGGTTTATTGCTTACTTTCGCAGGATGGCTATTGACTTTGTGGTTCGGCCGTTCTGGCGCGATCTTGTTGATGATAGGAGTTGTACTGGTTGTGGGGATATTTGTCTGGCTGGGAAGACAAGTGACACATACACGCTATAGGACAAGATCATGGAACCGCTGGGATTGGACTTTAGCTTGTTGTACGTTAATCCCTTTGGTGCTGGTATTATTTCCTTTCCCTTTTGTCGACCGATCGACGCTATTCTATACGCCGTATCCGCAAGCAGGTGTACCTCCTTTCGACGTGTTACTTGGTTTGGGACTAGCAATGCTCGCAGTACCGGCGATCCTTGTAGAATTGTAAATCGTTGAGATTATGATCAACATCAGAGAAGTGAGTTACACCTATCCAAATAGCTCCAAGGCCGCATTGGACGATGTCACCATGCAGGCCGCGGCGGGTGAGTTTATCTTGCTTGCAGGCCCCTCAGGCTCGGGGAAGACGACACTGCTGCGATGCTTGAATGGATTGGTCCCCCATTTTAGCGGGGGTGTAATGAAGGGTAGCGTCGTGGTCAATAACCTAGATACTTTAAGGGCCGGACCACAAACTGTCAGTCAACACGTTGGATTCGTAGCACAGAATCCGGAAGGGCATGCACTTCTGGATCGGGTGGAACCGGAAATCGCTTTTGCTCTAGAGAATGCCGCAGTGCCGCCGCAGGAGATGCGGCTACGTGTAGAAGAGGCGCTTGATCTTTTGGATTTGCTCCCTCTGCGACAGCGGTTGATCTCATCTCTTTCCGGTGGTGAACGACAGCGAGTGGCTATTGCCTCTGTTCTTGCCCTGCGTCCCCAAATATTGCTCCTTGATGAACCTACCAGCCAATTGGATCCGCAGGCGGCCGTTGATGTGTTGAGGTCGCTCGTGCGTCTTAATGAAGACTTAGGCCTCACTATCATTTTGGTGGAACATCGACTGGAAAGAGTGTTGCGCTATGCAGACCGCCTAATATTTATGGACAACGGCCAAATAATAGTTGATGAGCCCGTGCGATCGGCACTGCCAAAAGTACCCCAGTTGCCCCCTTTGGCGAGGCTGGGATGTGCAATGGGTTGGGACCCCCTGCCCTTGACAGTCAAGGAAGGCCGGCATCTGGTGTCAAAACTCGAAACGAAAGCTCTCTCATACCCCCACGTGGCACATCGTATTGACCAGCTTCCTTCGAGTGAGCCTACCACACTGTTGAGGGCGATCGAAGTCCACTATTCATACAATGGCTCCCCGGCTCTAAACGGCGTGAGCTTTGACGTGCGACAGGGAGAGGTTCTAGCAGTAATGGGTCGTAATGGTTCGGGCAAAAGCACACTTCTGAAGTGTATTATTGGACTGCTGCAAGCATCAAAGGGCGATATTTTGTTAAACGGCCGTTCTACTTCTGGACGCGAAGTTTCCGAGTTGGCACGCGAGATGGCCTACTTACCCCAGAATCCCAATGATTTACTTTTTGCTGAAACAGTAACAGAAGAGTTGCAAATCACATTGCGCAATCATGGCCTTACTTTTGAGAATGGTGTGAAGAAGCTGCTTGATGAACTTGGGTTGCGGGAACAGAAGTCTGCGTACCCAAGGGATCTATCTACAGGACAACGGCAACGGGTAGCGCTGGGCGCGGTTACTGTCACACGCCCACCGTTGTTGCTTTTAGATGAACCCACACGTGGCCTGGATTTCCGGACCAAGGAAACCCTGGTTAAAATATGGCGCAATTGGTTAGCAGATGGTTTGGGATTGGTTCTGGTAACTCACGATGTTGAACTAGCTGCCATGATTGCCGACAGAGTAGTCATCCTTAGCCAAGGAGAGGTGATAGCAGCGGGTTCAACGGGTGAAGTGCTCAGCGGGTCGCCATTGTTTGCCCCGCAGATCGCAAGACTTTTCCCTAACAGTAGATGGTTAACGGCTGAAGATGCGATTAATGGCCTCAATGGGCCTGAAGACGCCTGAAATTTGGGCAACTGATCGCTAGAAAGCCAAAATGAATTTCTTAGTTATTTTGAGGTACCTATGCCACGTTTGACAAAAATATATACTCGCCAAGGCGATGAAGGTGTTACCCAATTGAGTGGCGGGCAGCGGGTCGCCAAAGATTCTCTGCGTATTGCTGCTTACGGTAGCGTGGACGAGTTGAACTCACAGATCGGCGCTGCACTGTCCATGGGCTTGACCGAGCTCTTGGTGGGAAAACTTTTAGAAATCCAGAATGAGTTGTTTCATCTTGGTTCGGATCTATCTTTTTTGGAAGAGGATAAAAAGAAGTTTGAGATTCCTCAAATAGAAGAACGCCATATCGTACGGCTGGAGAAGTTTATGGACGAATTGTTAGAAGCCATTGGCCCACTGAAAAACTTCATACTTCCTGGCGGTTCGCGCGGTGCAGCTCAACTGCACATTGCGAGAACTGTTTGTCGAAGAGCTGAGCGTGAAGTGATTGCTCTTGCTCGGCAGGAAGGGGTGGGGCAATTTGTCATTCCTTACCTGAATCGCCTTTCGGATGCCTTGTTCGTTATGTCAAGGTATGAGAACCACAAAAAGGAAATTTCTGAGACCTTATGGAACTCGCGAAATTGATGCTTATTATTGGTTAGAGATATTCAATCAGTGTAAACTCGTGAAAAATCACCCTTCCCGGCCGAACTATCTTTGTATTGCCGGCAA
>JAACFF010000132.1 GCA_009937635.1 Chloroflexota bacterium | reverse complement strand
GAATCGGGAACCATCCTCGCAGGATGAATTTTCGCCTCCCACCTATCTGGGTATTGCCATCTTTATTTTGGGATTGGCCCTGCTAACTTACCTGGTACGTATCATGGTCCCAGTAGGCAAATCTATATTTAACTTCCCAACAATTGCCTACCTGCCACAATACCTCAGTTTATTCATTGCCGGAATCGTCGCCTACCGGCGAGATTGGTTCCGAACTGTTTCCGACCGGATGGGCAAAGTAGGCTTTGTGACCGCAGTATTGGCAACACTCTTATTGTTCCCGATTCCCATTTTGGGCATATTGGGCGGCACGATGCGTTTTTTGGGGAATGGGAGTTGGCCGTCGGCCGTCTATGCCCTGTGGGACAGCACCTTCGCCGTGGGCCTATGCCTGGCTGCAGTCACCTTCTTCCGCCGCTATTTCAATAAGCAGAACCAGTTGGGCAGCTTGCTGGCTCAGCAGAGCTATGCGGTCTACGTTATCCATGGTCCAATTATCGTCTTTTTGGCGTATGCGCTTTATCTGCTACTGGCGTCGAGGGGGATCGAGCTTGGACCCATACTCAAATTCGGCTTAGCGGCCGTTATCATGGTTCCGATCTGCTTTGCCGTCGCCTATATGATCCGCAAAATACCTGGGGTGTCGAGGGTTCTCTAGGCAGATGTATGAAGGAGAAAATATGATGGCTACCAAAGAAAAAATGATCACTTTGAAAAATCATCGCGTCGTCGTTTCGCAATATGGCGAGCCGGACGTATTGCAGATAGTTGAAGAAGATCTCCCCGAACCCCAGCCCGGCGAGGTTCGGGTAAAGGTCCTGGCTGCCGGCGTATCCGCCTATGATCTTATGTTCCGACGCTCACGTACGCTACCCGGGACTCCACGCGTACCTTTCACCCTGGGCGAAGACGTCGTCGGCGTGGTGGATAAGCTGGGTGAGGGGGTGTCAACCGTCGAGCCGGGGCAGATGGTTGCCGGCGCGACTTTCTGTCTTGGCGTCGGTGGCGGCTATACGGAGTTTATCTGCCTGCCCGCCAGCAAGTTAGTGCCCGTTCCCCCGGGCCTGGATCCTGCCGAAGCCGTTTGCCTGGTGGTGAACTACCTCACTGCTCACATGGCCATGCACCGAACTGCCAACGTGCGGAGCGGCGAGCGGGTCCTCGTTCACGGTGCGGCGGGAGGCGTAGGGACCGCCCTGCTCGAGCTTGGTAAGCTGGCAGAATTGGAAATGTACGGCACGGTCTCCAAGCACAATCACGAACTCGTGTCCGTACTCGGAGCCACGCCGATCGACTACCAAGCTGAGGACTTCGTCGAGCGTATCCACACTCTTACCGGCGACGATGTGGACGTCGTGTTCGATCCCATCGGCGGTGCAAGACAACTCTGGCGTTCCTACCAAGTCCTACGAAAAGGCGGGCGGTTGGTGTGGTTCGGTGTGGCCGCGACGAAGAAGAAGGGGATGCGGGTCATTCCCCTCACCCTGCTGATGGTGTTTCTGCTCAAGCTCCTTCCGGACGGCAAGCAGGTGCCTTTGGCCCCGGATCTCGGGAAGGACAACGCCTGGTACCGCGAAACGCTTTCGGAACTGCTCGACTTGCTGGCAGCGGGCCAGATCAAACCGGTGGTGGCGGAACGCATTCCATTGGCTGAGGCCGCTCGTGCCCACGAGCTACTCGAGCGTGGCGGATACGCGGGCAAGGTGGTTCTCGTTACCAGCGCATAGTCAGGGTCTCTGAATGCGGGCTGGTAGAACGGCCGTCTGGCCCCCAGTTCAAGAGGGGGCCAAACGGTCTCACATGCCAGCCAACATGGTTAAACAACCGTTCATTCGCCTAGGCAGGCTGGGCACGGTAGGTAGGGAAATCAATAAATTTTCTTGTCCTAATCTTTGGTTATGTTGATCCTGCGTACATTATCCTGGCGGAGGCATACTGCTATTAAAGATGTCCCGGTGTAATTTCCATTGGTCATCTTCTTGCTTCCAGACGACAATGTACTTGCCTTTATCAAGCATTTGCCCTGCATCGCCAAGCATAGTATATCGCGAGACTTCAACGGCCGTATCGCCATACGCTTCCACCTCGACGATTTCTATTTCCGCCTTTTTGATGCCCATATCAAAGATCGCGCCCCAAAAAGCCTCAACCTGCTCATGCCCTGTCACAAAATCCCCGTTTGGCGGCAAGACCTGACCTTCTTTTGTGTATAATGCAGCCATTCCTGCTGCATCACCTCGGGCGAAGGTATCCATAAACAGTTCAACTTTCTCGGCTATATCATCGTTCACTGATGCGAATGCTGTTTGAGTCATGACTCTCTACCCCTTTGATCCGCCTAATGCGAATCCTGATTCATTGAACAGTATCGATCACTCTAGGACTTCAATTGGCCAAAAAACGCCAATTCTGATCAGTCAGATTTCCGAAAGGAAATCTAACGTAGCGATCGCTATCCTGGACGATCTCTCTACTGTTCCGGCTTAATAACATGAGTTTGGCTCGTTATCCCTACACTCTACAGTATACGGATATTCATCCGCTATGCAAGAGGCAGCAGGATTTTTCAGTAGTCGCATGCATAATGTTACCCTCTTCAACCCACCAAACTTCGCTGGCAAAGCGCTCTATGAAATAACGATCGTGTACGACGGCTAGCACCGTGCCCTCAAAGCCGCTTAAAGCCCGCTCAAATTGCTCGCGGGACGGTATATCGAGATGATTGATCGGCTCATCAAGCAGCAGAACATTGCAACCGGCGACAACCATTTGCGCCAGGGAAAGGCGCGCGCGCTGGCCGTAGCTCAGGCTGCTGTTGGTGCGCAGCGGTTCATCACCCGTGAACAGGAAGTAGGAAAGAAAAGTGCGCGCCGCGGTATCGTTGGCAAAGGCGGGACGAATCATCTGCAATGGGGTCAGCGCCGGATCGATGCCCGTCTGTTCTTGGGTCATGAAACCCAGTTGCACGCTGGGCCCTTGTTCAACCTCACCGGCCAGCGCCGGCAAGCGACCGGCGATCGTGCGTAGAAGGGTTGTCTTGCCGCTGCCGTTGGGGCCGGTGAGCACGATGCGCGCGCCAGGACGTACATCCAGGCTCAGGTCGCATAACAACGGCCGTGCCTCGTCATAGCCCACGCGCAATTCCTTTAAGCGCAAGACGGACCGTCCCAGGTGCGGCATAGCGGCGAAATCGAGTTTAATGTTGCGAGAGGAGGTCGGCCGTTGCACGCGATCTTCCGAGTCCAGATAGCGCTCCAGCTTGCGTTCGCGCGCTTTCGACTTCTTGGCCACCTTCTTGGCGATCGATTGCTGATAATCCTTGTAGCCCTTTAATTTCATCTTATCGCCGCCGATGCGCACGGAACTGGCTTGCCTTTCCGTATGCTCGGCCTGCGCTTTGACACGCGCGATATCTTGCTTGACGCGGCGGATCTCCTGCTGCTGATCGCGGTACGCGGTCCATTGCTTTTCTCGCTCGAGGTCCACCTGCTCCTTATAATCGGTGTAGCTGCCGGGATACTCACGCACTTCTTGCAGCAGCGGATCCATGGCCAGAATGCGCGTCACCGCGCGGTCCAGAAACGTGCGGTCGTGGGAGACGATGAGCGCGCCGCCGGCGAAACCCGCCAGCCAATCCTCCAACCACTCCAACATGGCGATATCCAGGTGGTTGGTGGGCTCGTCGAGGAGCAAGATCTGTGGATCTTGCAGCAGCACCAGGGCCAGGTTGAGGCGCGTTTTCTGCCCTCCGCTGAGGCGTTTCACCGGTAGATCGCCCGGAACAGCGTCAAGACCCAGACCGGCCAGGATGGAGGCGGCCCGTCCGGTATCGGCCGTGCTAATGCGCTGCAACAAGGCGTCGTAACGGCTTTGTAAACGCGCATCGTCCGGCTGCCGAGATAAGCCGTGGGCCAAGGTAAGCAGTTCCGCCTCCAGGATCGCGGCATCCCCGCTGGCGCGGCCAATGACCTCGGCAACGGCCGTCTGGCCATCCAGCACAAAACCTTGTGGCAAGTAGCCAATACGCAAACCGGCATCGCGGGCGATATGGCCGGAATCGGGCTGCTCCTGGCCGGCGATTATGCGCAGCAAGGTCGTCTTGCCACAGCCATTGGGACCCACCAGACCGGCACGGTCGCCAGAATTTATGCTGAATGTAACGTTTTTGAATAGAGTAGTAAGGGCGAATGATTTCGCGAGTTGATGTACAGTAAACATATCCACCTCCAGAATGCTGAACTATGATTCCAGCAAATGGGATAAAGGGCCGCCTGGCCGCAAGTCAGGCCAAAATGAGTGACCAAATGAAGGTGAATCTAATCCGTCATACCGTGCAATTCCCTCGTCTGATTGAATGGACGGCAAGGATACTATCCTGAGAGGCGCCTGTCAAATTTACAATTCAATCCGGGTTCTTAATGATACAAGCTATACGGTTTTACTATTCTTATCGTTGCAAAACTGGAAAGGGTTGAATTCATTTTACTAGTATGATATAACTACGCCTCATTCAAAGTGGAGGACATATATGTCGCGAAACCAAATTCCCGATCAGATGACGGCCGTTGTATTAGATTCATATGCCGGTGTCGAGGCACTCAGGGTGGAAAAACGTCTGGTTCCCAAGCCGGGAGATAATGAAGTCCTGGTCAAAGTCGCGGCCTCACCGATCAACCCTTCTGATTTAGCCTTCCTGGAAGGTCTCTATGGCTTCAAAAAACAGACCCCCGTCGTTCCAGGATTTGAGGGATCGGGCACCGTTGTCGCCGTTGGCCGGGGCATGATGGGGCGTTATCTGCAAGGCAAACGGGTAGCCTGTATCAGTCAGGATAAAGGGGATGGTGTATGGGCTGAATACATGGTTACCTCAACAGGTTATGCCTTGCCATTGGATCAATCGGTAAGCCTGGAACAAGGGGCTATGTCTGCCGATAATCCGCTTACGGCCATCGCTTTTATGGAAATAGCAAAAAAGGGATGAGCAAAATGAAAAGCAGCACCAACTTCCAAGAGGGTATTCCACCCGGTTTTTTCTGGTTCAACGAACCGCGTGATTATTCGGCCGCCAATGGTCTGCATATCAGCACAGATCCAAACACCGATTACTGGCAGCGCACACATTACGGATTCCGGAATGATAACGCTCATGCCTTGCTGACCAAACTGGCGGGCGATTTCCGCATAACGACTTGCGCGCGGTTTGAGCCAAACAACCGGTACGATCAGTGCGGGCTGCTGGTGCGTCTGGACGAAGAGAACTGGATCAAGGCCTCTACGGAGTACATCGCAGGGGATAGGAGCAAGTTGGGATCGGTCGTAACCAATCTTGGCTACTCCGATTGGGCGACGACGGAAATCTCATCTACGGTACGCCGCATGTGGTATCGGATCAGCAAGCGCGGCAGCGACTTCCTGTTGCAGAATTCGTTTAATGGCCAGACGTGGCTGCAAATGAGAATCACACATATGCACGCACCGTTCGATGAGCTGCAAGTGGGCGTCTATGCGTGCAGCCCGATGGACGGCCGTTTTCAATGCACCTTTGAACAAATCGTCATTGAGGACAATGAGTGGAAAAGTCAATAAGCGTGCAGCGAGCAATCTCACATGCGAACGCCCCAACGAGGGGTCCGGCATCTAAGGATGCCTACTACTTGTGTAAGGAGTAATGACTTCAGTCATCTCACCGCTAAAGCGGTAACTCCAAGCTATTTCAGGTACATACTCCAAGTCAATTTAGAGGGAAAACATATGAACCATCAATTTCGCAGCAGGTTATTGGGCGGAGAATTACTCGTTGGCACCATGGTCTCGCAGGCGTCTGCGGAAATCGCGGAGATCCTGGCCAGCGTTGGCTTTGATTGGCTTTTCGTTGACGCCGAACACAGCCCCATGTCTCGCGCCGGCATGCAACGGGTCTTGCAAGGCGCCGGGCCAGCCACGCCTTGCCTGGTCCGCATTTCGGCCAGTGAGGAAACCTCCATCAGAGATGCGCTCGATATTGGGGCCGCCGGCATCATCGCCCCTAGGGTGAATTCGGCCGAGCACGCGGCGCAGGTTGTGCGCTTCGCCAAGTATGCCCCTATTGGAAACCGCGGGGTAGGTGTTGCGCGTGCGCTTGGCTATGGTCTGAGAGTCGAAGAATACCTGAACAAGGCCAACGAAGAGACCGCGGTGGTCCTCCAGGCGGAACATATAGAAGCGGTAGAGAACATCGAGGAAATTGTGCAAGTAGCGGGAGTTGATGCCGTGTTCGTGGGGCCGTATGATCTTTCCGCCAGCCTGGACAGATTGGGGGAGGTAGAACACCCGCAAGTCATGGCCGCCGTAGATCAAGTCGCCCAGGTATGCCGCCAGGCGAATATACCGCTTGGCGCATTTGGCGTTTCAGCCGCGGCCGTGGAGCCTTATATTGAACGGGGTTATAGACTCATCGTGGCCGGCATTGACATGATGATGCTTGGATTCGCGGCTAAGGAGTTGCTTTCTCAAATCAAAACTTGAACGAGCATAAAAATCCCGCGGCGCACTAACTATGACATTTATCATAGGAAATATATGCATTTAGTCTCTATCGCACCCTTCTTAACTGGAAGATAATAGAGTAAATCGATAAGGGTGGTAGTATGATGGACACCGCTCAACGCCTTTCTACAATCAAATCACGAATTTCACGCGCTTTCCAAACAGGACGGTACCTTTTGGGTTTCGTTCTGCTCTTTATATTTGTAGCCTGTAGTGGAGAACCGGACACGGCCGGTACAGGATATCCAGAGCAAGGGAAGATAGAAGTTCAGGAAGAGGCAGCAGCAGAAACGGCCGTCAGGCAGCCCACTATCTCCAAAACAGACCTTCGCTACGCTACATCAGAGGACATTCGCTTCGATCACCTCTCCCTTGAGCAAGGCCTATCGCAAAGCGTCGTCCTCGATATCCTACAAGACAGCCAGGGGTTCATCTGGCTGGGAACGCAAGATGGACTCAATCGCTATGACGGCTATGAATTCACCGTATTTAGGCATAGCTCAGAAGATCCGCACAGTTTGAGCGGCGACTTTATTACCGCCCTGGACGAAGACGATGATGGCATCATCTGGATCGGCACCAATGGAGGAGGGCTCAACAGCTACGATCGCCGGAGCGGGAAATTCACACGATATGTGAATGATACGGCCGATCCCACAAGCCTGAGTAATGATCAAATCGACGATATTCTCGTAGATCGCCATAATACCGTATGGATTGGAACCACCAACGGCGGTTTGAATAGGCTCGATCGGAAATCAGGGGGGTTCATTCACTATAGGCCAGACCCCAAAATCCCCCACAGCATCAGCAGCGACAACATAAGCTCAATCACCCAGGATCAAGACGGATCGCTCTGGATTGGCACCTATGGGGGCGGTCTTAACCATTTTGATCCCCAGAGCGAACGATTTTCTGTGTACCGCAATGACCCCGACGATGAGGCCAGTATCCTTGCGGACAATGTGACTATCGCCCATGTCGATCAAGACGGAACCCTTTGGTTGGCAGTTGATGGTTTTGGGCTGGACAGGTTCGACCCGCAAACGGAACAATTCAACCACTTTCAAAACGATGCAGATGATCCAAACAGCCTCACTGCCAATTCAATCATCGCCATTAACCATGATTCCAAGGGCAATTTATGGTTGGGCACAAATGGCGGCGGGCTTACCATATTCGATCCTGAAAACGAGCTGGCAAAGCATTTCCAGGCAGACGCGAGAGATCCCTTCAGCCTTAGCAACAACCAGGTACTCTCGATCTATGAGGATCAGGCTGGGGTGCTCTGGTTCGGCACATTTGGCGGCGGCGTTAATAAGTTCGATCCAGCCCGTCAGAAATTCTCTCTTTACCGCAGCGATCCTGATCAAACAAACGGGTTGAACAGCGACCACATTTGGGCCTTTCTCGAGGATAGCGATGGCTTGCTCTGGGTTGGCACCTATGAAGGCGGGCTTAATCGCTACGATCCGGCCAGCGGTGAATGGGCTTTTTACAAGTCCGATCCACAAGATTCGACCAGCTTAGCTAGTGATTCAATTTTATCCATCTACGAGGACGGGCAAGGCCAACTGTGGTTAGGATCCACAGACAATGGCGTCGGGCGGCTGAATCCTGAAACAGGTGAATTCACAAATTACGAGACCCCTCCGTGGGTGTTGGCCATCTCGGAAGACAGCTCCGGGCAGCTATGGATTGGGAGCTTTGGTGGTTTGGGCAAATATGAAGCGGAAACAGACCAGTTTCGCTATTTACAGAATGATCCCAACGATCTCGGCAGTATAAGTGACAATGGCGTCGTAGCCATTGTCGAGAATCAGGAAGGGGCGTTGTGGATAGGGACCTTCAACGGCGGCTTAAACAAATTCGATCCGCAAAGTGAACAATTCGTTCGTTACCAACACGATCTCGAAGATCCCAACAGCCTAGGCAATGACATGATTCTGACCATGCTACTTGCCACGGACGGCACACTATGGCTGGGCACAGCCGGTGGGCTCGACAAATTCGAGCCCGATATTGAAGCATTTACCCATTACGGAGAGGAAGATGGACTGCTGAATGAAACCATCTACGCCATCTTGGAAGATGATCAGGGCAAGATCTGGTTCAGCACCAATATGGGCATTTCGCAGTTCGACCCGCAGGCAGAAACCTTTCGTCATTTTGATACGCGGGATGGACTGCAAAGCATCGAATTCAACCAGGGATCTGCTTATAAGAGCCCCAGCGGGGAAATGTTCTTTGGCGGCGTGAGCGGATTCAATGTGTTTCACCCCGACCTGGTACAGGAGAGCGAATTCATTCCGCCGGTGGTGATCACGGACTTTCAACTGTTTAATGAATCGGTACTGCCGGGAGAGGAGTCACCCCTTTCCACACCCATCGAGGTCACGGAAAAGATTGCGCTTTCCTATACGGATGATTTCCTCACCTTTGAGTTCGCAGCGCTGGATTATTCCACACCCGAAGAAATTGAGTACGCTTACCTTTTGGAGGGCTTCGATAAAGATTGGAACAGCGTGGGCAACAGGCGTTTCGCCGGCTATACCAATGTCCCGCCCGGAGCATATACCTTCCGCGTCAGGGGCACCAACAGCGACGGCGTTTGGAGCGAGTCGGAAGCAGCCGTTGACATCGTCATTCCCCCACCCTTCTGGCAAACCTGGTGGTTCAGAATCTTAGCCGTTTTAGCCATCGCCGGCATCGCAGTGGCTGTTTTCGCCGCTCGCTTGCGTGTCGTCGAAGGGCAGCGAAGGCAACTGGAAGTGCAAGTTGATGAGCGTACCAAGGAATTGACGGATACACTGGTGCAATTGGAGCGATCAAAAGATGCGGCCGAAGCGGCCAATCGCGCCAAGAGCGCCTTCCTGGCCAATATGAGCCACGAGTTCCGCACGCCGCTCAATGCTATCCTCGGTTTTACGCAACTCTTACTGCGGGACGCTTCCCTGGACGAAGGTCAGAGTGAGAATATTGAGATTGTACATCGCAGCAGCGAACATTTGCTGGGCTTGATCAACGACGTATTGGAGATTTCGAAGATAGAGGCGGGGCGGACAACCTTGAATCCGACGACGTTTGATTTGCATCGCATGTTATATGGGCTTGAGGAGATGTTCCGTCTACGTGCCGAGCATAAAGGCGTAACCTTGCGTCTCGAACTGACGCCATACGTACCACAATATGTATTTATGGATGAGGGTAAGTTACGCCAGGTGTTGATGAATCTGTTGGGTAACGCGGTGAAGTTCACGGAGCTGGGGCATGTCCTTTTGCGGGTTACAACGGCCGTTCCTGGCCAGACCAACCAGACCAACATAGAAAGACTATTTTTTGTCGTTGAAGACAGCGGTCCGGGCATTCCCCCCGAGGAGCAAGAGAGCTTGTTTGAACCTTTTGTACAGGCGACGGCCGGGCACCTTTCCCAAGAGGGGACGGGCCTGGGCCTGACCATAAGCCGGCAGCACGTGCGCCTGATGGGTGGCGATATCACGCTACAGAGTGATGTGGGACAGGGCAGCATCTTCCGCTTCGACGTACCTTGCGAAGTAGTGACGGAATCGGCCGTTCGCAAGCCAGTTCCCGAACGCCACATAGTAGGATTGGAACCCGGCCAAGAAATCTACCGCTTGCTAATAGTCGACGACGAAGCCGCCAACCGCCAGATTTTGGTAAAATTATTAGCGCCCCTGGGTTTTGAGGTCAAGGAAGCGGCCAACGGCCAAGAAGCGATCGATGTGTGGCAAGTTTGGGAACCACACTTGATCTGGATGGATATGCGTATGCCGGTAATGGATGGTCATGAAGCCACCAAGCACATCAAGGAAACTACCAAAGGGCAGGAGACCATCATTGTGGCGCTCACGGCCAGCGGCCTGGAAGAAGAGCGAGATTTGATTCTTTCAGAGGGTTGCGACGACTATCTACGCAAACCGTTTTACGAAGAAGATCTCTATGGCGCTTTGGCCAAACATCTCGGAACGCGATTCGTGTATGACGATACAGCGATTGCTGCCGAGGCAGATGAAGACGACGGTGCGGATACCGCCGTTGATAGTGCCACGCAACCCAGAGGTGAAGCGGAGCTTGTGGCCAGAATGACGGCCGTTCCTCCAGACCTGACAGCCGCACTGGAACAGGCGACGACCTTAGGCGACCTTAGCCGTATTGACAGCAGTGTCGCCACCATAGAAGCTTTTGATCCCTTGCTGGCCGCTGAGCTGGCAACCATGGCCCATGAATTCGAGCATGAAAGGATTCTAAGCCTGATAAACAAGGCCAACGGCAAAGCATATGGAGAATATCAGCAGATCCGCTAATTCCAGAGAAAATATCCTCTTGGTCGACGATACACCGGACAATCTGCGCTTATTGTCACAAATCTTAAGCGAGCGTAACTACCGCGTGCGGGCGGTGACCAATGGCGATCGCGCCCTTGAATCGGTGCAGCTCGTGCCTCCCGACTTGATTTTATTGGATATCAGAATGCCCGGTATGGATGGCTTTGAAGTCTGCCGCGCACTAAAGGAGGACGGCAAGACAGAAAATATACCGGTCATCTTCATTAGCGCCCTGGATGATGTCGCCGATAAGGTGAGAGCTTTCGCTGCCGGCGGCGTCGACTACATCACCAAACCCTTCCAGTACGAGGAGGTTGTGGCCCGCGCCGAAACCCATCTCACCTTACGCCGCCTGCAAAGAGAGCTGCGGCTTTCCAACAGGAAGATGACGCACGAGTTGGCCCTGGCGGGAGAGGTCCAGGCCAGCTTTTTGCCGGATAAAATGCCCGAAATTCCAGGCTGGCAATTTGCCGTGACTTTGCAACCGGCCAGGGAGACTTCGGGAGATTTCTTCGATATGTTCACGCTGCCGGACGGCCGATTGGGATTGCTTGTGGCTGATGTGGTGGATAAGGGAGTCGGCGCGGCGCTTTTTATGTCCCTGAGCTATGCTCTTTTCCGTTCCTACGCGCAACAATTCCCCGGCCAGCCGCAGCGCGTCTTTGACGCCATGAACAACCATATCCTGCACGATACCAATGCCAACCAGTTTGTCACCGCCTTCTACGGCATTCTCGATCCGCAATCGGGCAATATGGTCTACAGCAACGCCGGCCATCCTCCGCCTCTGATCCTGGGCCCGGAGAATAAACAGGGGGTACGCTGGCTGGCCAATACAGGTGTGCCTTTGGGCGTATTGGAGGAATGCTCCTGGGAGCAGCGCGAGGTGCAGCTATTTCCCCAGGATGTGCTCTGCCTCTACAGCGATGGCGTGATCGAGGCCGAGCAAAACCAGGACTCTCCCTTTGGCATGGGGCGCTTGTTGGATTGCGCCAAAGCCAGAGTGAATGGAACGGCCGCGGAAATACAGCAAGGAATCATCGCCGACATACTGCAGTTTGTAGGCGAAGCGCCGCAGCTGGACGATATAGTGCTTTTCGTCGTCAAACGCGAATAATAGCTCCTCTGGTACCAGCGGCATCCTGCCGGCTATGGTGACATCGTGTTTATTGTAACCACGCGCGAGCAACAATTGCCACTTCACAAAAGCGGCAACTTCTGCTAGGGTATACAAGGTTGAGCAACCAACCCTGACAGCGTTTATGCACGCTGGCCATCTGTTCGCAAATCGGCAGCCGCCGGGAAAATCTATTTGATCGGAGACTGTCACAATTGCTGATCAAATCGGACCCAAAAGGAATGTCTATGAAAAGAACCCCCAGAGGCTAAACGTCTTAACAAAGGGTGTGTTTTAATTCAGTCATTATGTAATGCGACCTTTCCAGGTTGCGATCAAGTTAGAAGGCTTGATTTATGAAGGAGGATTAGATGAAACGCTTGACCATCATTGTTTGCCTGTTGTTACTCGTAGCTCTGCTGCTGGCCGCCTGTGCGTCGCAGACAGCCCCTGACGAAGCAGCGTCCGAATCCGAACCCGCCGAAGTGGACGCGCCCGCCGGCGAGGAAACGGCCCCGGACTCCGAGGAAGCAGTTCCAGCCGAAGAGGAAGCAGCTCCGGCCGAAGAAGCGCCTATAGCCGATGAAAAGGATGGCGGGACACTCAACCTGCACACGCAAGGGGTCATTCAATTTGACTACGCTCAGGTTGCCGATGACGCTTCCATGTGGGTTGTTTCCAACGTCTATAGCATGTTATTCCGCAATGAAACGGACGGCATATTCCCTGACCTGGCCACGTCCTGGGAGTGGGAAGATGACACAACCCTCGTTCTCAATCTGCGCGAAGGCATAACCTGGCATGATGGCAACGAGGTGTTCGCCGAAGGCGAAAGTCGCGAAGTCGTCGCCGACGATGTCGTTTATTCTATCGAACGTGGCGTTGAAATGGAAGGCTCGACCCTCTCGGCCGATTTCCTGGCCACCTTTGAATCGGCCGAGGCGGTCGATGATCATACGGTCAAGATTCATCTCAATGCACCGAGCGCCATGTTACTAACTCCAGGGCGTGGCTTGTCGGGCATCGCCATCGTACCCCAAGAAGCGGTTGAGCAATTGGGAGAAGATTTCGCCCTCAATCCGATTGGCTCTGGTCCCTTTGAATTCGTGGAATACTTGCCCGATGAACTCGTGCGCTTGCAGCGCAACGAGGATTATTACATCAGGCCTAACCTGGACGAGGTCGTCTGGAAGGTGATCCCTGATGAAGATACCGCCCTCATTGCCTTTGAAAATGGCGAAGTCGATTGGTTGTCCACGGTGCCTCAGGCGGACATTGAGCGACTCCAGGAAGAGGATGCCTATGTGCTTGAGCCCAGCGGTTTTGAATGTGCACCCTGGATGTTCTTCGACATGGCTGTGCCTCTGTTCCAGGAAGAAGATTTCCGTAAAGCGCTGGCTCACGCCTTTGACGCAGAAGCTATCAGCAAGAACGTCGACGGTGCAACGTACGTGGGCGGCTGTGGCATTGCCGGGCGCGGTGTACCGGGATACGACCCTGATCTTTGCCAATACTTTGACTACGATCCCGACATGTCCAAAGAGTTGATGGCCAGCCTGGGCTGGGAAGACTCCGACGGAGATGGGATCTATGACAAAGACGGCGAGCCCATGGAGTTCCCTCTAGAAATTTGGAACATGGCCCCAATGCCCAGCTACAGTGAAGCGATCGCTACCCAGTTGCAGCAGGAGGGATTCCCGGTTGATCTGCAGACAGTCGAATTCGGTACCTGGATTGATGACATGTTCGCCGGCCCACAAAAAGCGATGATGGCTTCCGGCTTTTGCACCGATGGCGGGTTGAATGGCGTATTCGGCCGTGACTCCGCCACCGCTACCGCCATGAGCTATGTTATGCCCGAAGTGCACGATCTGTTGGATCAGGCCAATGTTACCCTCGATCCAGAGGAGCGCGACCAGATCCTGCGCGAAGCCCAAGATGTGATGTTCTCCCAGTATATGGCCATCCCCTTGCGCCACCGCAGCAGTTACGATGGGACCCACTCCTACGTCAATGATCTTAATGGCATCTTTTGGACCGCTAATCTCGTCACTGATAACAATAACGT
>JAACFF010000521.1 GCA_009937635.1 Chloroflexota bacterium | reverse complement strand
GGAATCAGATGCAATCGCAAAAGCTTATCATGGTGTCTGCTTGTCAGTAACCGTGTTACTGCCTTACTCTTTCTTGGTACGCTCAAAGGCGTGGTAAAACCCGATAAGTCATTGATTTTAAACGCATTGTTAATTGGGTCGGAAAAGAAGCGTTTTCGTCCACCTTTTCGTGTACGGCATTTGGTTTCATGCCCCCACCGAATTTCGGCGAATTCAACCGATTCCCAGATAAAGGTGAAAAGGCGATGAAAACACTTAAATCCACATTCTTAATTTCGAGCGCTTTTGCGGTTGCCGTGACTGCTGGGCAGGGTATCGCTCAGACAAACCCCACTATCGAATCTATCGCGGCCGTTAACGAAGCCAACTTTACAAAGGCAGCGGCAAATACCGCGGAAGAAAGTGCTGATAAGGTAAGCCTGCTGTCCACATTGGAAACCGGTCACTGTGAAGTCGATGACACTTTCGCGATAGCCATACATGGGGGCTCGGTGTTTTGGCGGGGGGCAATCCATGCCGCAAAAATTCCTCTCATGCGCCAGGTTCTGACCGATGCACGATCAATGCTTGCCAACGGCGCACGCGCCATCGATGTGGTCGAATCGGCCATTGCCAGCATGGAAAACTCCGGGCATTTCAATGCCGGGAAAGGCGCTATAGCAAACCAGGCCGTGGGGATCGAACTGGATGCCTCGATCATGGACGGGCGGCAGTTGCAGGCTGGCGCCGTGGCTGCAGTCAGCAACCTGCGCAATCCGATCGTCGCCGCCAGGATGGTCATGGACAAATCGGATCATGTCATGATGGTGGGGCCAAACGCAGAGCATTTCATCGAACAGAATGGCGGCGATACCGTAGATGTTTCCTACTTTCTTCACGGTGGACAAAATTTCAGCGGTGTGCCTTTGCCAGACGATATGTCGATTTTGGCTGCCGACGACAACATCAGCTCCGAGCAAGACGATTATCTGGGAATCTGGGCAGGTGTCATTTCGGGAAATTTCAACCACATACTCGTTGTCGAGAAGACCGAGGGCGACAAGGCGCAAGTCATTTATGCCCAGGGGCCTCATCCGGCCTGGGGTGAGGGCTTTTATCGGCGTCTCGAGGGCAGCTTCGTGGATGGAGCGTTGCAGGTAATGGAACCAGCTGAATTTGGCGGTTACAAGCTGACATATAGACTGAATCCGGATGACACATTTTTCTTAGAAGCAACTCATCCGGATTTTCCAGACGCACAGGGAACGATGACGCGCCTGCCATCCAGACTTGGTCCCGACAACAAGAGCGGCACTGTCGGGGCAGTTGTGCGAGACCGTTGTGGGGACCTGGCGGCCGGAACATCCACCGGCGGGTTCGACTCCAAGATTCCGGGCCGGGTCGGAGATTCACCCATCATTGGCGCCGGCACCTATGCGGACAACGAAACGGCTGCAATCTCAGCAACTGGTCACGGTGAGTTTTTCATGCGTCACGTGGTGGCCTATGACATCACCGCTGCGATGAAATACCGGGACCTTTCGCTAGAGCAGGCGGCAACAAATCTGATCAAGCAGGATTTGCTTGCCAAGGGTTTACGCGGCGGCGTTATTGCCGTCGATCGTGACGGCAGTTTTGTTATGACTTACAACACCTCGGGCATGGTACGTGGTGTAACAACCAATGCCCTCGAACCTTCAGTCAAGGTTTATAAATAGACTTGACCGACCTGAGAGGTTCAAGAGCCCGCCGTTTGCCGTTCTCAGTATTTCGAATAGAATAATTGAGCGTCTGCATTCGGGAATCCGATAGATAGGCGTGATCTATTCAATCTGCTTTACATGCGGGTGTTGTTCTGTTGCCCATTCATGACATAGATCGTCGAGATATTGTGAAATTTCCGACTCGGGCAAGTCAGGAGGAATAACAATATCTGGCGCTGAGCGCCTTTTCCCTTCGGAACCGACGTTAAAAGTAACCCAACCGTTGTTAGACGCGACGACAAGAACCTTGCGCCCAAAAACATCAAACCTGAGGGTGTTCATTGTTGTTGCTCTCTACCCATTCCTTAAAATTACTGGCCAGTATATCAGTAGCGATTTTATGCGATGCTCAGTGGCTGATATTGGCCGGAACTCGTCTCCCAGGCATTGATTATAAGCGGCCGTTATCGGGAAAGCTGACACATAAATAGATTCGATAGGCGGCCTGAATCGACCCTGAACGGAGTCTCGCCCCTGTGTCAAATCGCTAGCTTAGAGGACACTTTATCCGGCTACTTGTGTTTGTGAGGCGGCTCCATATCTCAAACCGAATTTCACTTACAGCTGCCTATCATGCTTCCTTCAGACCGCGACAAGATTTTTCATTTCAACAGCTTTTTGAGCGATCCGGAGTGTCAAAAGACAGTCGGCCTGTTAATTGAAATCGATAAAATACTTACCCGTCAAGGATATTGTAGGTTCGGTCACAATATCGTCATTGATGTCCTTTGTTGTCTCCGTAATGTCAAGCGGATCGACGCCATCCCCAAGCGTTACACTTCCAAAGCCAATACGTGTCAGCAAACCAAGCTGATCGATAACCTGGATGTAATCGGCGTAATCGATGATGCCTTGCAGCAACGTGCCGTCATTAGAATCACCGAACCAGCAATCGCTGAAGGTTTGAAGAAAAGCGTCTGGGCTGACCTTGGTAAAAGTAAACATACCCGGATTCACTGGCCCACCCACCCACGTGTCTGAGTACATATCGCACAACTCAGTAATCGGATTACCGAGGACGGCGAAGACATCGTCAACGATCAATGGAAAGACTTCCAGCGTACTGAGAGCCTGATCCACGATGAACGCAATTGCCTGCCATGCTAAGGAAGCCTTCAATTGTACGTCAGTGCTTACCGGGTCATCCATCAGATCCTCGAAGTCATCCCATGAAAAGCATTGCGTCGTACTTGCAGGCTCCGTCGTAACTTCAACTGAACCACCCGTGCAGTTCCTGACTTCTACGATAATGTCAGACCCACTCGCGTCGTCGATGCGTATCTTTCCGTTCACAGGGCGATCAGACCCTAGGGGACTGTAGAGCCAGAAATCATCCACCGTTACATCAAGGTTACCGGTAAATAGAGTGTCGGTTGTATAGTCGATCAGAATACCGCTTGGATTGCCTGGGGTCTGCTCGTCCACGGTCTGCAGCCCACAAACTTCAGTAACCTGATCGCAGATCACCGTACCCACCAGCTCGGGTTCAGTAGTCAGTGTCAAAGCACCCTGTTCGATACCAATAGTAGAATTGCCTGAGCCATCGGGGAGCGGGCCACCAATCAAATATGAGTAGCCCCCCTGTATAATGATTTCTAGATCGTCGTCATCACCGCCCCCGCCACCACTTCCACTGGCAACGATGCCAAGAAAACCAAGCAGGTAAATGCCAGCCAACAGCCATGCTCGAAGATACTTATTCCCCGCCATTTGAACTTTCCCCCGTTAATAAAAGCCCATTGGTTGCAGCCTAAACCCTTTCATTTATTAAGGGATTGACCTGAATCAATCCACGGCCTATTGCTTAACAGGATTCTAGTGCTACAGGGAGTTGACAATCTAATTTAAGCCCAGACTAGGGGAGTCGCTAATGGCTGTCTTCCGAATTAAGGAAAGTTTCTGTGAGCGGCCGATTATGGCCG
>JAACFF010000131.1 GCA_009937635.1 Chloroflexota bacterium | reverse complement strand
CCCGCTTATGCCTTTTTGCTGCTCTGGTTTGCGATCGGCATTATCCCGTCCCTGGTCACCGGCCCAACGGCGAACACGACCCGAAATCTGGCTGCCCTCCCGGCCGTCTACATGTTGCCCGCCGTAGGTTTTGTAACAGGCGTGCGCTTGTTGGCGCAACGCCTCAACCTTCCGTCACGGAACCTGCTGGTGACGGGAGCCATTGTCTGGCTGCTATTCACTATGCTAATCACCACACGTGACTATTTTGTGCGCTGGGGCGACTCTGTGGAGGTACGTGGCGCATATCAGCATACCTTGGTTGAAGAGTTGGCCTATTTAGACGAAGTGCAGATGCCCGCTTCTTCCACCATAATATCAACTGTTTACCCTGGTCCAGCGCACGACGCTTCCCTTGCCCAACTGCTTGCCGGATCACGTGCGCGGCAATTACGATGGGTTGATGCCCGTTTTGCAATGATCCTTCCTGATGACCCTCAACCCCGGGCCATAATTCCCGCGTCCACGCCTCACCACCCGGCCTTTAACAACTTCTTGCAAATTGAGGACAACATCGCCCTGCGTTTCAACGATCTGGATCCAGAATTCACCGTATTTGCCCTTGATACATCGTCACTGCCGGCTAACTCACAACAGATCCCGCTGGCAGATTTTGGCGGAGCAGTACACCTGCTTCAGGCAGAATGGTTATTACCTCAAGTAAGCCCTGGTGAAACGGCCGAGCTGCTGACTGTTTGGCAAGTGATCGATCCGGCAAAGGTCGGACCCATTCACCCCCCCGCATACACGACAGATACTGTATTCTTTACCCATGTGTTGAGCCAGGAAGAAGATATTCTCGCTCAACGTGATGCGCTCGATGCCCCTTCCTGGAGTTGGCAGACTGGAGATAAGATCCTGCAAGTCCACCAGGTTTCGATTCCTGTAGATATATCGCCTGGGATTTACCAAGTTGTCGTAGGTATCTATGATGGTCAAACCGGTCGGCGCCTTCCCATAAGTGGCGACAATGATAGAATGAAAAAAGAGATGGTTCAGGTCCCACCTCTGCAGGTTGCACAATCCTAGATTCCGTCGCAGAATTAGGACAAATGGAGAAAGTTCATGGCTAAGAAAGTGCGCCGCGTAAAAAAGAAACGCAAACAAACAAGGAAACCCTCTTCAACTCAGGGTGTGGCTCCAACCGAAATCCCAACCTCTGAAACAACAACCGGACCACAGTTGTCCTCAGCAGAGCAATTCCGGCTGGACTATGCCTATGTCGTCAAAGACTTGCGCCGCGTCCTGATTCTAGCTGCACTCATGTTTGCCTTATTGATCGCCCTCAATCTGATATTGCGTTAGCATCTTCACTTGGCGAAATCACAGAGATTATCCCCTTCGAGGCTCATCCTCCTCTCAGGAATTTTGCCCTTGATAGGCTCAAAGACCAGACTGAAACAATTCCGGGCTTCTGGGATTGACGCCTCCAGGGGCTTGTGTTATTATTTTTCTGCCTACTGATTCTTGCCAGTAGGCGGTTTGTTGTATGTTGCATCGCCTATGGTGATACATTAACGCCAAGAAAAAACAACAAAAGTGAGGTACCATTAAAAGAAGTAGGCGCAAATTCAGTAGAAAGCCGACAACACCAGACTATCGTATAAACCGCCGCATCCGTGCACGGGAAGTACGGCTCATTGATCATAATGGCACCAATCATGGTGTGGTTACCGTTGAAGAGGCACGTGATTTGGCAGAGTCTGCAAACCTCGATTTGGTAGAGGTGGCACCTGGTGCAGATCCTCCTGTATGCCGAATCATGGATTACGGCAAGTTTTCTTACGAGTTCACGAAGAAGGAAAGGGAAGCTCGCAAGCGTCAGAAAAAGATTGAAATTAAGACTATTCGACTGACGCCAAGAACAGACGATTTCCATCGTGACATAGGTGTGCGTAATGCGCGCAGATGGCTAAACGAAGGTAAGAAAGTCAAGTTTATGGTCCGTTTCAGGGCTCGTGAGATCACCTATCCGGAACTTGGACAAAAGGCATTGCAGAGTATTGCCGAAGAGCTAAGTGATATTGCTGTTGTTGAGCAACAGCCCAAATTAGAAGGTTGGCGTATGACCCTGATGTTGGCACCGGAAGGTGGGACATAAGGTCGCGAAAATCATAACTAAGACAGGTCAATGATAATAAAGCCCGTCAAGGGCTTTTTTTGTGAGGGATAAAATGCCGAAAGCGAAGAAAAAGAAATATAAACTTAAGACGTATAAAGCCGCAGCAAAGCGCTTTCGCGTCACCGGAACCGGCAAAATCGTTCGTACGAAAGGCGGCAAGAGCCACTTGCGCCGCCGCTCTTCAAAACGCGTGAAGGCCCAGTTCTCGAAAATGCTCGTGGTTGAATCTGCTGGCGATCGCCGGCGCATCAAGCGCTTGGCGCCTTATATGAAGAAGTATAAGGCAAACCCGCCAGCATAAATAATTTTTAGATTTATTGCTTAATCCGCTGCCTGGCCTCGGTGGGCAAACAATTGTTTGTGCAACGCTTGAGTGTCCAGGCTTCAGAAATGCGAGGTATGAATCAATGAGAGTAAAAGGCGGGGTAGTCACCCGACGTCGACACAAGAAAATAATCAAAATGACGAAAGGCCAGTGGGGAACACGTAGCAAGTTGTTCCGCCGGGCCAACGAGTCAATGATGAAATCGTACTGGTATGCATACCGCGATCGCCGCGTACGCCGCCGCGAATTTCGCCGGTTATGGATTGCTCGTATCAACGCCGCTTCGCGGGCCAATGGTATGAGCTACAGTCAATTAATTCATGGGCTGAAAAAGGCTGATGTACAATTGGATCGTAAAGTCTTGGCTGATCTGGCTGTGCGTGAACCCGCAGCCTTCACACAAGTTGTGGAAGTTGCAAAAGAAGCTTTGGCCTGAGCTTTGGTAACCCCTCAAATGGTGAAACGCCATGCTTGATGTCAAGCATGGCGTTTTTTTATCCAACCATTTCACCCTCCCTCGTACGCCATAACATCAATTCAGGCGTTTAAGAGGTTTTTCGACGAGTTAAAGTCCGTTTAGCGTAGTTGTTGGACGAAGTGGCATCCAGTATCATGCGGCACTTGCAATGAGTACTCTTGAGCCATCTTCCCGTGCGAGATATTCTGGTTGGCTGCTGCTAATTCTATTGGCAGCGGCTTTTATGCGTCTGCACAACATAACCAACATTCCGCCCGGCTTGACCCATGATGAAGCGGATCACGGAATAACAGCTTGGAGCATTGTTTCCGAAGGCGTGCGCGATATCTATTTCACTATTGGTTATGGACGGGAGCCGCTCTACGACTATGCTACAGCGTTGATGATGACATTTTTGGGGCCGACCTTTTTGGCAGGAAGGATCACGGCCGTTTTCGCAAGTCTCATTCTAATCGCCGGAATGTCTGCCTGGGTACGTCGCGCATTTGATGAACGGACCGCTTTGTTAACTGCGGCAGGATTGGCTGTTGGTTTCTGGCCTGTAATGGCAGGCCGGCAAGCCCTGCGTTCGATCATGCTTCCAGCCTTATTTGTCCTCGTCGTAGCTGTTTTCTGGCGAGGAATGGAACTGTTGCTGGCGGAATCATCCTCATCGACTACCCGCGGTCTCCGGCCACGATTCCTGTTTCCCATCGCTGGCCTCCTGTTAGGCTTAACATTTTATGCCTACATCCCCGCGCGAGCCTTGTGGGTTATCTTCCCCGCCTTATTGTTTTATCTCTACCTTGTTAAGCGTTCGTTGTTTCGCCATTTATGGTGGCGTACGGCCGTAATGCTGCTGGTGATGTTGCTGCTTGCATTGCCTCTTTTGTTCTATCTGGAGATCAACCCCCTTGCCGAAGTGCGCATCCAACAATTGGCCGCACCGCTCGTTGCCACGACAGGCGGAGACTTTGAACCGTTATGGGAAAATGTTCAGAGCAGTATGCGCTTGTTTACCATCCAAGGAGATATGACCTGGCGCTATAACGTCGCCGGACGGCCGTTCCTCGGCCCTTTGATGGGTATTTTGTTCCTGGCAGGAGTTCTGCTGGCTGTGTACTATACCTTCAGCCGCCGGAAAGACATCCGTTTTGGTGCGGCATCTTTCCTGGCTCTGGCCTGGCTAATTGTTGGATTTTTGCCGGTTCTTTTAACCGGTCCTGATTTAAGCATGACCCAGGCCATTGGCATCCAGCCCGTCCTTTACCTGTTTCCGGCGCTCGCGCTAGTAACAATTGGCCGCATCTCCATCGGCAAAAGACAAATTGCTGACAGCAGGTGGGCGACTGTTTTCCTGTTTTTGCTGTTTTTCGGCACGGCCGTAATCACCTATCGTGATTATTTCATCACCTGGGCCAACAACCCAGACGTGCGCGTCCAGTATGAAACCACCATGGTCACGGCCATTGACTACCTCAATACCCACGGAGATGGAGTCGCCTCTGTCTCTTCTGTCACTCCGGGCCGGTATCATAGCCCAGCGCTAGCGCAGATGCTATTACACAATGAAGAAGTCGATTTACGCTGGTTCGACGCCCGTAGCAGCTTGCTCCTTCCACAGATGGAAACAGGCCAGTATCTAATCCCGGGCTTCACCCCTATGCCGCAGGCCCTAGAGGATTATTTTTCAACGGCCGTACTAGAAGAGACCATACCCATGCGAGATTCCGATCTAGATCGGCCATTACACATCTACTCGCTGAATAGCGCGGAAGTGAGTGCCGACTGGCAAAATCGCCTTGTTGCCACAGAGGTTCAATTTACCGGCATTTTGAAGTTGCTGGGTTATGATCTACAAACCCCTGAGCTAGAAGCAGGAGGAGAAGTGCAGGTGGTGACCCTTTGGCAGGTTCAAAAACCGCTGGAAGATGCCGTCCTCTTTGCTCATCTGCTTGACGCCAGTGGCACGCCTATCGCCCAGGCGGACCAGATCGGTGTGCCTGGCTATGCTTGGCAACCTGGGGATCAGTTCCTGCAATTGCATCAGTTCAAAACCCCCTTGCAAACAAGTCCAGGTAGCTATCCCCTGGCATTTGGCATCTACTCGCGGTCTGATGGCCAGCGGGTGCCCATAACAGGGGGTGGGCAGGGTGGAGATCTTTATATTGCGGACACCCTGGTAGTTTCACCATGACCAACAGGACGAAAAATCATACGCGCAAGATTTCCCTGGACCTGGTCCTCCTCGGCGTTATTACATTACTGGCGCTTATCTTACGCTTTTGGCAATTGGGGGCTGTACCACCCGGTTGGCGTGATGATGAACTCATCAATTCTCTCGTCATTTCTCAGAAGGTTCTGGATGGCGATCTGGCCCTTTATTATGCTGATGCATCGGGGCATGAGGCCTTGTATCACGCCCTGAACGCTGTTTTTCTGGCGGCATTTGGCCCCGGGGTTCCTGGTATTCGCTGGTTGTCGGTCATCCTCGGCACACTGACCATTCCCCTTACCTACCTCCTAGGCCGCAGGCTTTTTGACTCACTAACTGGGTTGGTTGCTGCAGCGGCGCTGGCTGTTAGCTTCTGGTCCCTCATGTATTCCCGTATTGGGATACGGCATGTACTCACGCCTGTGCTTGCCCTGACCACTTTCTATTTCTTCTTGCGCGGGCTTGGAATAGGACGAACTGAAAACCGTTCACAGTATGCTTCTCTCGTGGACTTCTTCCTGGCCGCCCTTTTCATGGGGCTAGGCTTCTACACTTACTTCGCCAGCAGGGGGGTTCCATTGATTCTGCTGGCCTTTTGTGTTTACTTGCTCCTTTTTGCCAGAGATATCATCCTGCGCCACTGGCGCGGAATACTGATCATGTTTGGCTTGGCTGTTTTAATGGCCATACCTCTACTAATTACCTTAAGTAACCAGCCTGAATCGGAAGCGCGAGTGGCTGAATTGGCAGTGCCCTTGGTGGAGGGAAGGCTGGGCAACTTTGAGCCATTACGTCGTCATGTCATTGTCACACTAAGTATGTTTCACGGTGATGGCGATGATGAGTGGTTGTACAACATTCCCCACCGCCCAATCTTTGGTCCTGCTGGCGCTGTATTCTTCTGGACCGGTGTGATTATTGCACTTGTATTTTCCTTATCTCCCTTTTACCATATCCTGTCTAGAAAGTCGGACACTATCCGGAGTGAAAATCTGGCGCAGCAACCCCAGACTGCCTCTCTTTCTTCCACTTTGCTTCTCATATGGTGGCTAGCTGGTATTTCACCTGGGTTTATTAGTGTGCCCCCCGGCAGCCTGGGGCATACCATACTGGCTCAGTCCGCTGTCTACTTGCTTGCAGCGCTCCCCGTTTGGTGGCTGTTCAACAAACGTCTCAGTGAACTGCGAGCGATTTCAATCCTGTTGGGCTTGCTGCTGATTGCCTCGGTCGCGATCCGGGATTTACCAGATTACTTCCAAGAGTGGCCACAGCGCGGCATGACACGTTTCTTGTACAGGGCGGACATACACGATGTAGCAGACTATCTTAACGATAATCCAGATATCGACGAGTTTAGTATCGCAGGGTTGCTGGCTGGTCCTTGGGATAAGATCGCATTATCGATGGATTTGAATGATGATCGTGCCCGCATCGCCGCACCACGCTGGTACAACCCTCAACGAGCCTTGCTCCTGCAGCCGCCACTTAGCTTTGGTGGTTTCCCCGATGTAGAATCCCCTTATACTGATGCTCTGTTGCCTGTGCAAGGTGTTGCCAACATGGGTGGGTACAAATTGTATGAAGTTCAAAAACAATCGCCGCCGTCTGACGACGAAAAATTTAGCCCAATATGTTTTAAGAATAATCTATGTTGGATTTCTGCTTCCTACGATCCCCAGACCCAACAGTTGGAATTAGGTTGGCTAGTACAAGAGCAGCTTTTGTTGCCCTCGGTGCCTCTAATCAGCAACCCACCGCCGCCCGGCGTTTACTCAGGACCAAGACTGTTTGTCTTCGCTCAATTGCAAGATGCTCAAGGCTCCTTTTTGGTAGGTGATGATGGCTTGTGGGTAGATCCTCAAACCTTGCAGCCAGGTGATCAATTTATCCAACAACATAATCTTGCGACAGCGGATAAGCCGCTTGGAGCAACGGCCGTAATAGGTTTGTATGATCCCAAAACCGGCGAGCGTATTCCGACCACAGATGGCCAGGATCATATTCGGTTGAAGATCGGAGAATAAGCAGTGAGTGACGAACGTAGATCCAGGTGGGCCATCATCGCCATTTTGCTGATCTTCATTGTCCTGAGCTTCGCTTATAGCGTTGCCAATCCGTTGCACGAAGCGACCGATGAATTGCGGCACTATCGATTTGTGCAGCATATCGTGCAGCGAAATGCCTTGCCTGAACAGGGAAAAGTCGGTTGTAGTGCACAAGGGCATCATCCCCCTTTGTACTATACACTGGCGGCACTGGCCACAGGCTGGATTAATACCGGGCGCGATGTATGCTACCAGCCACCACAGAACCCCTTCTGGGCATATCGCTATTGGGAAATAGGCAACGATAACAAGAACCAGTATCTACACACCAGTGACGAAGCCTTCCCCTGGCAAGGAGAAGCGCTGGCAGCGCACCTCGCCCGAGCCGTAAATATCCTGATTGGCGCAGCCGTAGTGTGGGTAACCTGGGCTATTGGACGCACCATCTGGCCAGATTCCCCATATCTCGCCGTCGGGGCGGCGGCAATTGTCGCCTTTAATCCAATGTTCCTGTTTATGGCCGGGGCCATAAACAACGACGTTATAGCTGCCCTTGGCGGCGCCGCTGTTACACTGGCTTCGGTGAGACTACTACGCGATCAGGATGGCTTACGATTGCGTTGGGGCATAATCCTTGGAGTTCTATATGGCCTGGCCCTGATGAGCAAATTTAACCTGGCCGCCATCGCGATCTCTATCGAACTGGCGGTTACCTGGGTGGCCTGGCGCAAGGGGCAATGGCGGCGCTGGTTACAAGTCAACCTCTTGATTGCTCTATTTACGCTCCTGGTATCGGGATGGTGGTTTTTACGCAACCAGGTGCTTTATGGTGAGCCAACCGGTTTCCAGCGACTGACCGAACTGTGGGGCGTACGGGACCCTGCTCAAAGTCTGGGAGTCGCTTTGTTTGAGCTGCCTTATGTATGGACAAGTCTTTGGGGACGCTTTGGATACGGGCAGATACCATTACCTCAGGTGATATATGGTGGTCTATGGTGGCTGGCTGTAATTGCCATTGCCGGTTTGTCGATCCCTATCCTCCTTCGCCAAAAAAAAGAAATAAAAAGCTACGGCATCTACCTGGCCCTACTCCTGGTAAACTGTATTCTGTTCTTTGCAGTTGTTTTTAACTACCTTTTAGTCAGCCCTGCTGGGCCGATGGGGCGTTTCTTTTTCCCGGCATTCCCGTCTCTCGCACTGCTTTTGTTCTATGGTCTTACTCGTTGGGTTTTGTTGTTGCCTGAAGTCAACAGGAAATGGGGTGATAAGGATCGAGCGAATCATGTAATGACTGCTTTAGTAACTGCTTTCTTGTTAGGGCTTGCGCTTCTTGCTTTGTTTGGTTACCTTGCTCCCGCGTATGCACAACCGCCACCTTTTGCGGCTGATGCCGAGCTTCCAAACCCAATGAATGCCCAGTTTGATGCCTTCATCATACTACGCGGCTACGAATTAAGCTCGGACACCGCCTTTGCCGGTGATAGCATCGATATTACCTTTTATTGGGAAGTTACAGGCAAACCGCCTGGCGATTACCTGCAATTTGTGCATCTTACTGATGAACTCAATACGATGGTTACGCAGCGGGATACCCACCCTGGCCTGGGCAGTTTCCCCAGCAGTCAGTGGGAAGTCGGAGACCGCTTCCTGGAAACGGTTCGCCTGCACATACCTCAGATGGCTTATACACCGGCGCAAGCCGTCATACGTGTAGGGTTTTATGAACCGCTTGAGGGCTATCGATTAGGAGTCGAAACGCTTGACGGCACGGAACTTGGGGATGCTCTTGAGTTGGGCACAGTGACTATCTCGCCTGGTCAAAACGTGTTGGCCTCGCATCCCAGACCTCTTACGCAGAATTTTGCTGATGAGATCATGCTTACTGGCTATGATTACAGCCAGCGCGAAATCAAAGCAGGCGATTCGCTCACAGTCAACTTGTATTGGAAAGCCTTAAAAGATGATTTACCTGATTATGAAGTGCAATTGCGCCTGCTGGACGAATCTGGGCAAATTATGAAAACAGTTGAGACCCGTCCCTCGCAAGGTCACTCGCCAACCACGGCTTGGCAAGCGGGAGAGATCGTGATTGACAATCATGAGCTACCACTACGATCTTCCTTACCGCCGGGCACTTATCAAGTGCAGATAGCTCTCAAAAATGCGGATACAAGGCAGCGGCAAAACATTATAGCCGAGGACGGGCACTGGATTGACGACCATATACGATTGGCTGGTATAAAGGTTTTGCCCTGACCTTACATCCATTTTTTAAGGCTTGTTAATTGACATGTCGATTTGCTGGTGTATACTTTTTTTATGGATGTAGAATCCAAGGCAACCAAAATTATGGCGAACTGTTAGCGCACGCGATCCGCGTGCGTTTTTGTTTATAGTTGGCTGATCTTCAGCCACGCATGCACAATGAGGAGATCTACTTATGGACTATGGAATGATAGGCAAGATCGAAAAATCAAAATTTTATGCTGAAGAGCGAGATCGGATTGAATTCGAATCACTCCGCGTGACCGTTCGTGGTGATAATGATAGCGTACATTGGGTAGCTTATGACAATGGCATCTGGAATTGTGACTGCGCTTTCTTTGGTTCGCGCGGCGTTTGCAGCCATACGATGGCCATGGAACGCGTTTTAGAGGGTATGGTTAAAATTGGGGAGGTCGCCTACTAGCTAAACTGACCTAAATCCTCCTGAGGTTACTCTTTTTCTACAACTACCTTTGGGCGATATTTTCAGAAGGACTTGACAGAGGACGTGCCTGACACTTGGGACAGGCACGTCCTTTGTTATAATCAGCTCTCATAGAGAACCTGTTACGGTTTATTTTGAAAATTGCAAATGGCGTTGACATGGAGAGAGATGGAACTAATAAAACAGGTGGAACGATATACTGGCGCAAGTGTTGAGAAGTTCTATAAGAGGACATTGTTCCGCAGCGATACAATGTTGTTGGGATTAAACTGCTTAGAGCCTGGCCAGGTGCAAAAACCTCATGAACATGCGAACCGGGATAAATTCTATTACGTTGTCGAGGGCAGCGGCCGTTTCTGGCTCAGCGACCAGCATATTGAAGCTACCGTGGGTGGGGTCGTTTGGGCGCCGGCCGGAGTCGTGCACGGAGTTGCCAATGAGTCAGACAGTCGTTTAACCCTTCTTGTTGGAATTGCTCCAGCACCATGAAAAATAAAATGGTTACGATTGGTGGTATTGAATTCGATTTAAAGTTGACATTCCTGATCATATACAGCACTTTAGTGCCGATGCTTGACTATTACAATCATCGCATTACCGGCACCAAAGCTTATGATCGCTTTATTTTTTATTTCATCATACCGATGCTCATCATTCTCTTCGTGATGCGCGAACCACCACAGAATTTTGGTTTCCAATTAGGTAATTGGCGTGCTGGGTTGCTTTGGGTACTCGTAAGCTGTGTAGGTATGGGCATCATCTTATGGTTTGTCAGTCGCACTTCCGGAATGCAGCAATATTACAGTGCTCGCGCTCCATCAAGCGTAGGCCGTTTGCTATTCCTAAATGGTGTTGAATTGTTTGCATGGGAGTTTATGTGGCGCGGGCTGTTGTTGTTTGCCTATGCACGCTACTTTGGCCCCGGTGCCGCCATTTTCTTGCAAGCAGTCCCTTTTGCCTTTATGCATCTAGGAAAACCCGAGGTTGAAACCTTAAGCACTATTTTCGGGGGTGCCGCTTTTGGCTTCATCGCCTGGCAGACACAATCATTCGTATACCCTTGGATAATTCATTGGTTCATCGCCTCCTTTACCACGCTGATCGCAACCGGCCGTTTCTAGAGCAACTGTTCCGATTAGATTGAGTTCAGCAATCGTACAGTGACCATTACCATATTTTTCAACATGGCAGCCAACTGCCGTTTACTAAAGCCGGGACAATATCTATGAAAGAACCTGCTCTGAAAGTGACAGACTTCGCCTATGGTGGTGCGGCAATTGCTCGTGACAAACGTGGAAGACCCATTTTCGTCCAGGGCGCGATTCCTGGGGAGACCGTGCATGTTGAAATAACACAGGATAAAGGGCGTTACGTACGTGCTAACTTGCTAAAGGTTGCTCGCCCCTCCAAGGATCGCGTCCAACCCCGCTGCCCCCACTATGGAGTATGCAGTGGTTGTCACTACCAGCACATGACTTATAAAGCCCAACTACATGCCAAGCGCGAGGTGGTGCGCGATCAATTGCGGCGCATCGGCAAGATGAAAAACGTCAAAGTACGCCCAACACTCCCTAACCCCACACCTTGGGCATATGCTTCGGAGGTTAATCTGAGCCCTACAGAAGACGGCCGTCTTGGATTCTGGTCTTCCAAAATGCACCAGGTCATACCTATTAGCACTTGTTCACTTCTTCAGCCGCGCCTGTTGGAATTGTTCCAGGATATTGATTTGAACCTGGATGAACTGCGCAAACTGACCTTGAGAGTTGGTGCTGATGGCGCAATGTTAGCCGCGCTTGAAGTGGAGGGTATAGAACCACCGCTGTTAGAAGTGGATTTTCCAGTCTCAGTAGCGATAGTGCTGCCAGATAAAAATGCAGCCTCCCTCATTGGCGATCCATACCTGGTGCAGGAGGTCAAAGGTCGAAGTTTTCGAGTATCGCCTGGTTGTTTCTTCCAGCCTAGTCTGGCAGGAGCCGAAATGTTGATTGATGTCCTTCTCTCCTATGCGAGATTGAAAGCTGAGCACACGGTTATTGAAGCATACAGCGGCGTAGGTATGTTGACGTCCTTCCTGGCCACAGAGGCTCGCGAAGTGATCGCAATTGAAGTTAATGATGATGCCGTTGCTGATCTCGTCGTCAACCTGGATCGCCTGGACAACGTCACCTTGTACCATGGCCTTGTAGAGGAAATCCTTCCCGCGCTTGAACCAAGACCTGATTTGATGGTGGTTAATCCTGGAACAGGAGGATTAGCTTCTCCAGTTATTGGTAACATCAAGGACAAAGCGCCGCGCCGCTTGATCTATGTCAGTTCAGAAGTGGCCACCTTAGCCCGTGACGGAAAAGCATTGAACCGCGCTGGTTATCGCCTGTTAGAGGTGCAGCCTCTTGATATGCAACCACAGACCTACCGTGTCGATACGATATCATTATGGACCAAACAACAGTGAGTACCGCGATTGCATTATGCTTTTAGAATTCAGTCAGACAGATGGGCTTGGGAGCTGCAAACAGGCGATCAATTAGTACAATATAGGCCTTATCAGAAATCGATGCCAGCCCGTATTCGAATAGTTTCTTGAAATTGATCGCCCCCATAACCAGAGAAGAAAACTCAGCTACATCCAACTTGATTGCTACCTCATGAGCATCGCCGTTAGTCACGGTTGCACGGCCGTTCACAAAATCCACCACAAACCCACCAGCGTTTTGCGGGAAGAAACTGTCATCCAGGGTGATCTTCAAGCGGCAGCTCACATCTCCAAAATTTTGATTCTCCAGCACTCTGAACAAGCGTCGTGCATCAATTACGCGATACATAATGCCCACGCCCTGGGTGTTGCTCTCATGGTACACTTGCGGCAAAAGATTGCCCGAATCGTTGCGCGGATCTTGCATCAAGTAGTGAAAATATTCATCCTGGGTATTAAAAATAATGCGTTCGATTTGGTCAGCCTGAGATTGCAAAAATGCCATCAATTCCAGCAAATCCTCTGCCGAGTCATAGACGAGTTCTCTAATCAGCATATCATTGGCTAAAAAGTGATCATCCCTGCCTCTCTGGAACTGGTAGATTAGATAGCCGGAGATAGTTCCTCGGCGCTTTACGCCAACAGTATGCATCATTGGTCTGGTGAACATTTCATCCCACAGAAAACTTGACCGTTCCATGAGCCCATGATTTCGTTTCAAAAAGCGATCATAACAATCTTGTATCGCTGCCCGGTCCTTGTTGGTTAAAAAAGAAAGATTTGCTTTTGTTTTTCCTTTGGGTAAGTGGCCAGGCCGAACGCGATATAGATTCTTTTTTGTGCCATATCCAAAGCCCATACGCCGGTAAAAATCGGGGCGAAAAGGGTATAAGGCAGCCAGGCAGGCTCCCTTTTCCTTATAGTGCTGGAGAAAGAATTGCATCATATCCGCTGCAACCCTTTCCTTCTTATGAAGTAAATCCACGGCTACACCGCCGACCCCACCAACCGGCAATTTCACAGAGAGCATGTTCATTGTGAAATCGTACAGACGCATGACGCCGCGCATCTCTCCATCTTCAAAAAGTGCAAAATGCCTGACGATGCCATTCTTTTGGTAATTTATCATACGTTCCTGAAAGCGCTTCCTGTTTTCAGGGTCGAACAAGTCTATTCCAGGATATGCATTGGCTGAAATAGTGGTGAACGCTTTCACTTCCTCTTCCGTTATTGGACGCACATTACGCATAAAAGTTACCTCACAGCAGCAAACAAGACTCGGCTGCTAGCCAAAAAAGCATCTCACGTCTACTGTCCAGCTTGCCCTAGCGCTACACGACCATCCAATACCCCACATCCACCACAGGCAATGAATTTGTGATAACCCAATGCTATCAATTCATCCATGAATGTGGCTGACAACGGAGCGCCTACACTTGCGTGCGCTATGACCAAAGACTGCCCATTAATTGTTGTCTCATATATGGGATTCACCCCTTTTTCAGATCCCAACTGAGAAACCTCTCGCAGAAGATCTTTTACGTTGAGTATAGAAATGACGTCTTGGAAGAAACAGAGAAAACAGTGTTCGGCGATTTTAATCGGGGAGAGGAGCCGTTTGGGTTCTAAGATCGCTTCGCGTGCTGGATCATGCTCAAGTATGGGAAATTGCTGCTTCGTAATAGTGTGGCCCTGGAAAGA
>JAACFF010000520.1 GCA_009937635.1 Chloroflexota bacterium | reverse complement strand
AACGGCGATGAATGCTACTTGGCCGAGTGTCTCGGCATTGATGTTGAGTAGGGCAGCATCCGGCGCCCGCCCGCCAAGCAAAACGTGGATGGCAATCGCTACAAAAGCTAACGCTCCTGGTAGCAAGAGCGCCACCATCCATGTGTACCAGGGTGCTCGCACCCGTACCATGCGCCGCAAGAAGTTCATCAAGCCTTCCCTGCCCCCCGTCAACGGCGCCATAACTAAAGCGGTCAGCAGTGGGACGAAGAAGAGATGTGTTGGCTCTCCTGTGAGATACCAAGGCGCCCACCCAAGGAGCAGCGTCAAGGCTGCATAAACTAGAAATGGAAAGCGCGTAATAAACGAACGCAACGTGTTTTGGGTAGGGATTGTGTTGAAAGCAGTTAGGTTGGTCGCCATGTTCAATCTCCCTGTTGAGTTAATTACAATGCGGTGAGTGTGTTTGATCACCGCTTGAAGGGTACGATAATCAATATGAATTCTCGCGAGTTAATAGCGAATATCTCCTTCTATTGCAGTGCTTCATTGCTTGCATCATTCATCAACTAAGTTCGATGAACTTTCATACTCTCAGCATAAGTGTTAGATGGTATTAGTGTCATACCCCAATCGTGTTATTCGGAGTGTTATATGGTTGATCATAGAACCAAGGTGTCGCTGGAAGAATAAATAAACGGGCTGATGGCCCGCTACAGTGTACTGTCTTGGGTGGCTTGTGCCCGTATTAGTCAGCCAGAAAACTAAATAGTGGGAAGGATGGCCAAAGCTCTTGCCTTGGCAATAGCCTGTGTCCGGCTATGGACACCGAGTTTGCCGTAGATATTTCTAGTATGGACCTTGACCGTGTTCAGTGAGAGGTAAAGTCTAGAAGCGATTACTGGATTGCTCAATCCTTTGGCCATGAGCTGCAACACCTCGCGCTCCCGTTCGCTCAGAGGTTCGATCAAGGCAGATTGTGGGTCCTGAGATTTTAGGGGCTCAGTTTGCCCATACTCCTCTCCCTGTAATTCCGCCAAGAGACGGCGAACGTATTCTTCTGCTATCCCGCGAGAATAAGCTTCATAAAGCAGACGGCCCAACGGCCCTCGTCCACAAAAATACGGATAAAACCACCCGGTTCAGCGAGGATGAGAGCCTGCATCAGAGTTATCAAAGCCTTATCTACATTACCTCTGGCTTGAAACACCATATCACATCCCCAGCACTCTCGGTCAGGTCCAACCCCCTCTTCGCCTTTAGAATCCCTCCATCGAGATCATTTAATTCAGCCTGCACCTCCCCCATAATCGCCGATATCCAGCCGGCCACTGCCGTATACTCCATCTCGTTTTCGTTTGCCAGTTGCATTTGTTGCTGGCAGATCTCTTCAGCCTGCTTCAAGCGGCCTAACTGCCTCAGGGTTATCACTACGTTCAGGTTGGTATACAGGATCAGGAAGAGGTTTCCCGTTGCAATACAGATATCTAGTGCTTCTAGTTGGGACTGATACGCTGCCTCCATATCGCCTAAGTAAAAGTGCGCATCACCTAAGAGACTGTTTGAAAAATAGTTTTAGGAGGCACTTGCTCACATATGGGGCATTCAAAAAGCCTTGCAGGGCTCCCTAAAAATGCTATCCGAATGGACTCTATGTGAATTTGTGAGCAAAACAGGCAATTTTACGTGCTGTGATGGATAAAATTTGCCTAAACGCATAGATGTATGCTATGGATTCCTATACTCAATTTTACCTCGCATGGGGTGCAATACACCCCTCCACAGATTTATCAAATAGTTTGTATGGAGATGGCAGCAGTGCTGCGCCAGGCCAGTTCATACTTGGGCAAGTAATCAAGTGCTCAATGCGCATGCGGAATGATCTCTGCCGAATCTCCCCGTTAGGAGGCCATCAAGGCCCGGATGGCAGCTATCCTGCCTAGCAGACTTTTCCTGGCAGCCTCAGGAGTCAGGTTCAGCTTCTTAATGGAGGATACATTTGTGGCATCGATCCCGGTATTAAGCACCTGTCCGGCAATCTGGAGACTTCGTTCAGCCACATCTTGGGTACCTTTTCTAAACATCTTCACGGCGTGATAAATGCTCAATTCTGGCATGGCGAAAACTATTTCGTCTGGCATTCTCTCCAACCAGCGATACATCTTGGAAAGCTCACCGCTCTCCCAAAAGGCATCAGCCTGGACTTCAATAAGGTAAGCTGCTCTATCGTAATCCCCGGCATGTAGCGCATGTTCAATGGTCTCCTTGGGGAACCCGTTCAGCTCATACCACTCGCTGGCCCGGCGATGCAAAATTGGCACTCGCGCTGATTGGATTTGGCGTAGGCGCTGACGTAACAAATCAGTAAAGAGGTGGTGGTATCGGTACCATCGTCGTTCGTGATCCAAGGGGACGATGAACAGATTAGCTTGCTCAAGATATTCCAAGATCTGCTGTCCATTGTCCTGGCCTGTAAGGGTATCGCATAAAGAGCCAGTCAATCGATCGGGAATCGAGGTGAGCGTTAGGAACTCTTGGACATTGATCGACTGTCTTTCTAGCACTTCTGCAACAAGATAGTCCAGCACAAAATGGTGGCTTCCAGTGAAAGATTCGATGAAGCCTGTGGCATCCGGAAGTCCCTGCATTGAGGTCGCAGCCAATTGCAGGCCAGCAATCCAGCCTTCGGTACGGCTTTCTAACGAGGAGATTTCATCAGCCGAAAGGCCTAAGCCCATCACCTGGTTAAGAAATTCATCAGCTTCGGAAATGGAAAACCGTAAGTCAGTTGCGCGCAGCTCGGTCAATTGTCCCAGCGCACGCAGACGGGCTAGCGTAGTCTTACCAAATCCGGCCGGGGCAGAGATGAGTGTGAGTTTGTGGCCTTGCTGCAAACCCAGATTGAGCCGTTGGACCAATTTGGGGCGCGGTACAAGGTTCGGCCGTGGCGGTGGGACAAATAGCTTCGTACGTAGTAGAACCAAGCATAATCATATTATAAGGAATAACACAGATTTCGGGAACTCAAGAAGGAAATTGTGTGAGGTAACGCGAAGAGAGTAACTGATATCCCGGAATCGATCTTGGAACACGGTTCACGTCTCCATTGTGACATGAACCGTGCAAGCAAAGGGATTTATTCCTCACCAATTCTGGTAGGAATATTTAACATTGAGGCTGACGTGTCGAGAAAGGGGGAAAAAATGGGCGCGGACGGACTCGAACCGCCGACCTCACGGATGTGAACGAGAACAGGACATTCTCAATCCTTATCATTATCTCTCTCTGCCGGCCAAACGGCCTCGAGCTTTTGCCCATGCCCAGGCGATTCGGCAGTGGCAGACAAGTTGGCCTCCTGTTTACGACATCTATCACGCTGCTCTTAAACAGCGGCTGGATATACCCGAAGCCACCAGCCGGTTCATCACAATCCTGCAGTTGGGCCAGACCTACTCTGAAGCCATATTGGCTGAGGCATTGCAGCAAGCGTTGGAGAGTTACTGTTTCACCCTTGCCGGTGTGCAGGAGCTCGTCCGCCGTCTGGCTGAACCGGCTCCTCCCACACCTGGTGGCTTAGCGCATAAGCCTAACTTGGCCCGCATCTCTGTGAGCTTACCTGACTTGCAGCAGTTTAACCGGCTGCTCTGACTTATCATGAAGGAGGTACATGATGGGTCTGTCGGCAACAAC
>JAACFF010000130.1 GCA_009937635.1 Chloroflexota bacterium | reverse complement strand
GCGATTACTCCGGGCTAGTTTTTTTGTCGCTAAAGCGATTACTCCGGACCGATTTCGAAGGAAGAGCGATTGCTCCGGGCTAGTTTTTTTTGTCGCTAAAGCGATTACTACGGGCTAGTTTTACTCCGGGCTAGTTTGTTTGTCGCTAAAGCGATTACTCCGGGCTAATTTTTTTCGCTAAAGCGATTGCTCCGGGCCGATTTCGAAGAAGAGAGGGAACTATTTGAGTTTAAATGTCGTTATAGTTGAAGGGTCACAATTGATTTGTGGCTTATGGCTGGCGGCTGATTGCTGACCGCCAAATTTCGAAAGTTTTGTTTAAGGAAGGAAAAATGAAGAAGAAGCATGTAATTTTGTCGTTGTTATTGGTATTTGTGCTCGTTCTGGCTGCTTGTAATGGGCAGGAGGAAGAGGAGCCGGCGCCCACGGATGCGCCTGTCGAACAGGCTCCTGCCGAAGAGGGTGCAGGGGAAGCGGCCCCTGCGGAGGAAGCTCCGGCCGAGGAAGCGGCTGAGGCGCCGGCGGAAGAAGCACCCATGGAGATGGAGAGCGGCCTGGCTATCGTGGATAGCGTCACCGTAGCGCAGCAGGGTGATCAGTGGATTGCCACGGTCAGCGGGAATTTACCGGATGGCTGTACCGAGATTTCCGGCACCTCACAAAGTGTAAGCGGTACGACGATCAGTATCACGGTGGAGACGCAACGCCCTGCGGATATGATGTGCACCCAGGCGCTTACGCCTTACAGTGAACAGGTTGTTTTGGATACAAGCGGGCTTGAACCGGGCAGGTATACGGTTGAGGCGAATGGCGTGTTGGCTGACCAGGTGGTCACTGTTGGCGAAACGGCTGAAGAACCGGCGTCATCAGGAGAGGCGCAGATTCTCAATATCGTCTGGCAGTGGGCGGACCTGGTGGAAACGAGCCCGGCTGCCCAGTCGGTGGTACCGAACCCAGAAAATTACACGGTTACGCTGCACAGTGACGGCGGGGCGAGTTTGAAGGCGGACTGCAACCAGGTTCAGGTAACGTATACGCTTGATGGCAACAACCTGACCTTTAATATGCTTGGTCCATCGACGCTGGCTTTTTGTGGCGAGGAGTCGCTGGACACCCAATTCTTGGGCCTGTTAAGCAGCGTGAATAGCTGGGCCATGGACGGCGATCGCTTAAACATGATGACGAGCGACGGGGCGACGATGGGTTACAACAATGGCGGACCGGCTCCGGGCAGCGTGGGCATTGATCCCAGCCAAATCAGCCTGGACACGCAGGGCTTGCCCGTTTCGTGGCAGGCGGTGGTCGTACCGTTGCAACCTTATGACGAGAGTATGCCGCCAGGACCGCAAGGATTGCCGGAACATATCGAGATTCTCTTTGGTGTGACGGATCCAGCGGAGCGCGTATCCACTGATCCGGTGATGTTTATCATACCCGTGGACAGTTACGAGGCGATGTACGAGGCGAATGAGAATACGTCTGTTACGCAGACGATGGACTCGATTGCTGAATTGACCTACGCTTTGCCAGAGCCGGCGCCGACTTCCGGTTATCCGGCTTTGCCCACGGCACCTTATACGCCTGTTGCCGGTTTCAATGACGTGGCCGTACAGGTTGGCCGGGCCAGCGCCGACGAAGAAAGCGCCAGCAAGAATGGGTTCCGTTTTGTCGGCCGTTGGGGGCAGAGCCCTAATCCGGTGACAAACCAGAATTTGTTCTATGCTTACCAGGGCTTTACGAATGATGGGGAGTACCTGGTGAGTTTCTTCTGGCCGGTGAGCACAGAGCAGCTGCCGGCGACGGGTGGAGACGTATCGCAAGAGGATATGGATCAGTTCAACAGTGACATGCAGGCGCATATGGACGAGAAGGCGGCCATGTTAAATGGCCTTTCGACTTCCGATTGGCAGCCTGATCTGGCGACTCTGGACGCCCTGGTTGGTTCACTGCAGATTGAAGGTATGGTCGCGTCTGGCGTGCAGGAGAAGTTGTGGCAGTGGACAGGTTTGGAAGCGGCAAGCGGCGAGGTTCAGCCAGTGGAGAGCCCAACGAACTATGACTTGTTCTTCAATGTGGATGGCAGCTTCCAATTCAAGGCTGATTGTAATAATGGCGGCGGCAGCTACACGGTAGCGGGAGGTTTCAACGGCGAACTGGCGATGCAGTTTGGTCCGATAACGGCCGCGGCATGTGAGCCTGAATCCCGCTTCGACGAATATCTTGGTTACTTGCAGGCTGTGCAGGATTATCGTTTGCAGCCAGGTGGGTCGGTGATGGAGTTGGTTCTGCCGGCCGGTGGAGGAACGCTTTGGTTCAGTGAAGCGGGAAGCATTGATATCGATCTGCCCGACGCGGAAACGGGTGAGACCCCTGGCGTGGTGATCGCCGAGGCAGGGGCCAATATTCGCCTGGGCCCGGGCACCGGGTATCCGGCCATCGGCGTCGCTCCGGTTGGGACGGAAGGTACAATCATCGGCGTGAGCGAGGATGGTGAATGGTATGCGGCCGACGCGCCGCAATCGCCCAGCTTGATGGGTTGGGTTCTGGGCTCGTTGGTTGCCGTGGAGAATGCGGAAGGTTTGCCGGTGATTCCCGCACCGGTCGTACCTGCACCAACGCCTGTGCCTACGCCGGTACCGTCGCCTTCGCCGGAGATTAAGTTCTGGGCTGATGCGACGGTTATCGAGGAAGGTGCGTGCACCGGATTGCACTGGTCCGTGGAGAATATCCAGGCCGTGTGGGTTTACCCGCAGGGCGCGAACTACCAGGAGTACCCGGTCACTGGCCAAGGCAGCCAGTCTGTTTGCCCGACGCAGACGACGACGTATGTGATGCGCGTTGAGCACACGAATGGCAGCCTCGAATATCGGTCGGTGACGATCCAGGTTAATCCCAAAACGACGGCAGGCACTTCCTGGGTGGTTGCTTCGCTCTATGTGAACCAGGTTCCGATTCCGGGGACGATGATGACGGCGTATTTTGGCAATGATGGCGTTGTGAGCGTCAATGGTGGCTGCAATACGTATAGTGGTACGTACACGGAGAATAGTGGCGCTATCTCAATTGGACCGTTGGCCGGTACGCAGAGGAGCTGTGGGGAGACGATTGACACCCAGGAGCAGGCTTATCTGGCTGCTCTGGCGGCGGCGAGGACGTTTGTGATTAGTGGCACGCAGCTTGTGTTCTATGACAGTGGGGTGCAGGAAGTGGTGCGCTTTAATTTTGTGCAGTAATTTAGTGACCGGGTTTTTGGGGTGATTTGGCCGCGAGGTCGATTGTTTGAAAAACCCGGTTTCTTAGTAGGAATGATGATCCGGTATGGCTTGAGACGGCCGTGCCGGATTTTTTTGTTGGGATTGGAATGCTTCTCAATAAAGAAGTAAACATTACATAATGACTTTACATAATGAGATCATCGATGCCGTTTGATGCCGTTTTTTTTATTCCGGAAACGGCATCGATTATTGTCAGAAATCAGCTGACAGCTGTCAGCTGATTTCTGACGGCCGTGGCGGTGGTTTTGGGGTTACAGGCTCAAACACGGCCGTTTGTTCAGTCTGGTCCTATTCTACAGTAGAACGCATGTTCTTGTCAAATGTCCCCCTGAATTCAAGACAGGTTGGTGGCGGCGGTGCCGGCTTGGGAGTCGACGCCGGCGACGCAGGGGATGCCCTGGGCTCCACAGGCGTTGTCTTGACCGGCCTGGTCAACGATGGTGTCCTGGGGATCGTGGCGGCGGCGCAGGCGGAGGATGACAGGCCAGGCGAGGGCGGTGGCCAGTCCGCCGACGACGTAGCCGGCGGCGATGGAGCGGGTTTCGGATAGACGGCCGAGGCCGACCTGGCCTATGACCATGCCGCCGCTGGAGACGAGGCTGTCAAAAGAGACGACGGTGGCGCGTTGCTGAGAGGGGATGAACTGGTGCATGTAGGACTGCTTGACGGGCATCCAGACGCCGCTGGCCAGGGAAGCGAGCAGGTAGAGGGAAACGGCGAGCCAGAAGCTGGGGACGAGGCCGACGCCGATGGCGGCCAGGGTGCCGACGACGGCGGCAGATAGGAGCAGGGAGGTACGACGGCCGCCACGGTGGGAGCGCCATTGGACGATGTAGTTGCCGGCCATGGTAGCCAGGGCGATGAGGGCGGCGACGACGCCGGCGACCCAGGGGGCGTCCCGGCCGAGGAGTTCCAGGAAGTAGGGCTGCCAGGCGTAGAAGCCCCAGGCGAAGAAGATGGATTGGAAGAAGGAGGCGATGATGAGCAGGCGCACGGATGGCTGGCGCCAGCCGTAGGTGATGCTGTTTTTGGCGACCAGGTTCATTTCGGCGGGCATTTCGCGCCAGGTTGTGGAGCGGGGGGTGAAGCCGATCTCGCGCATGGTGAGCAGGGCGACGAGGAAGACGATGGCGAGCAGGGCGCAGCGTACGAGGAAGGGCAGGGCCAGATTCCAGGTGCCTAGAACGCCGCCGAGGACGGTGCCGATGAGCATGGCCACGGCGGATACCATGGAGGCGCGGGCGAAGATGTCGTCGAGTACGCCGTCGAAGCCAGAGGCGTTGAGGGCGTCGACGAGCCAGGCTTCCATGGCCCCAGAGTAGAAGGTAAAGCCTAAGCCCAATAAGACGGAGGCGAGGCCAAAGAGCCAGATGCTGCCGCCCGTTTGGGCCACGGCGACATAGGCGAGGGTGCCGGCGAAGAGGATGGCGATGCTGAGCAGGAAGGAGAAGCGACGGCCGCGGGTGTCGGCGAGGACACCGGTGGGGATCTCGAAGAGGGCCATGGCGGCGGTGAAGACGGCGTTGACGAAGAAGACCTGGGCGATGCTCAGACCGGCATCGAGCAGGAAGAGGGTGTTGACGCCCCAGATGAGGGAGGCGGAGAGGGTATAGAGGCCGGTGAGAACGAGGTAGCTGCGGGTGACGGAGGTGGTTTGTTGGTTCATGGCTAGTTGGTTTTGTGGGACGGCGGGGAACGGCCGTAATTGGTTGTTTAAAGTATAGCGCGTGTGTCGCCAGGCCATGATAAACGGGATGGGTGGTAATTGCAAGGGCGAGAGCCATTTGTAGTAACGGCCGTAGCGCTATTAAATCATCTATTTTCTGGGGAAGCTACCGTGGTTCGCACCGTATATATTAAAAGGATTAAACCACTACCTCTGGTAGTGGAACAAAAAAAAGTTCTACGGACAGCAGATGTGGTCACGAGGATACTGTGTCAGTACGATTGGGCTGGATGAAGACCGAATCCGAAAGTACGTGAAATAGCAGAAAAAGAAAGATCAAGATTCAGAAGCGGCACAAGGAAGATTGTCTGACTAGCTGAGTACCATCGCACCTTCTAGGTGCAATATTTCAAGCCACCACCTCGTTGCAGGATCTATTTGGCCGAGGCTATGACAGATGTCATGTGAAGAAGGTGACATTCTTCGTGATTGCGCAGCAAAATCAGGGATAGAGTTATTATATGCGGGGTGATTTCACTAATTTTGACCGACTCAATTCAAAAATTAGTATGAGCCAACTAGATCTTATGATAAGGGGGTGATGCTAGCGATAGATGCTTGCCGGGGAGCAAGCCAAGGCGATTACTTACTTGTTGGAGGATGGAATGGTGAGTGCTTGCGAGTTAGAGGCGTTAAGCACTTTGTAATATCATTGGTGCGGTTGGGGGACCGGCTGCACCGGAGGAAAATGAGACAATGCAACGTAAGACAATGGTAGTTTTGGGCCTTTTGTTCGTCACTATATTCTTGCTGACTGTTTCGGTAGGCGCGGCGATGCCGGATGCGGGCAACAGAGTGGGACCTGCAGAGGAAAGACGGCCGAAAGTTGATTATAGGATGCATCCGGCGCGTGAAAATCAGGCGAGGATGCACGAGAAAGCGATGGAAGCCAAGCTTCATGGCAAGGCATATGGGCATACGCATGCCGTGGCCAAGGGACAATATGTCGAACTGGAACGTGAGGGCGAAGATCCCGTGTGGACGGTCATGGGCGAATTCGCCGATTTCCCCCACAACAGCATCGTCGAACCGGACCGCAGCGTGGATAACACAACGATCTGGACGGAAGATTTTAGCCGCGATTATTTCATGGATATACTCTTCGCTGAAGGAAAGGACGTCAATTCCATGCGCCAGTTCTATATCGAGAACTCGTCCAACCGCTATACGGTCTATGGTGACGTGACCGACTGGGTGCCATTGGAAGGTAACGCATGTGATTACGACGATGGCGACCCAGGACCTGGGAATGCTTTTACATTCTGGGATTTCTTGATCGAGTCCATCGATGGCTGGTATGATGCTCAGACCATGTCTCCAGATGAAATCAATGCCTACTTAAGCGATTTTGACGTCTGGGACCGCTATGATTACGATGGCGACGGCAATTTCGACGAACCGGATGGCTATATCGACCATGCCCAGTTTGTCCATGCCGGTGAAGGTAATGAGGCCGGTGGCGGCGCCCTGGGCGACTGCGCTATCTGGAGTCATAGTTGGGCTACCTATTGGTGGCTGCCGGTTGGACCAGATTTTAACAAATTTGGCGGCATACAGATTGGCAACAGCGACTACTGGATCCTCGATTATACGGTCCAGCCGGAGAATGGCGGCGTGGGCGTGTTTGCCCACGAGTATGGACACGACCTCGGTCTACCGGATCTCTATGACTACACCGGCGAAAATGGGACGGGTTTCTGGACTTTGATGTCCTCTGGTTCCTGGCTCAGCCAGAGCTACGATGAAATCGGTTCCCAGCCAAACCACATGGGTGTTTGGGAGAAGTTCCAACTCGGTTGGCTAAACTATGAAGTAGCCTACGCCGGCGCGAAATCGGAGCATAAAATGGGTCCGGCGGAGACGAACACGAAACAGGCGCAGGGTCTGTTCGTGGTACTTCCACCGAAGGAAGTAACCGAAGTCATCGCTGACCCTTATGAGGGGCTTCATTTCTACTATAGCAGTGCCGGTAATGAGCTGGATAATTTGATGTACAAAGCGTTTGACGTACCTGCCGGGTCTGAGTTCAAGGCTATGGTCAACTATGCAATTGAAGATGACTGGGATTATGCCTATGTAGTTGTCTCTACCGACGGCGGCGCCACTTGGACGAGTATAGAAACCAATCTGTCAACTACTGAGGATCCTAATGGACAGAATTTTGGCTTCGGTATCACGGGGGATTCTGATGACACCTGGGTGCCCCTGACCGTCGATCTATCGGCGTACACGGGACCCGTGATGATCGGTTTCCGCTACTGGACGGATGCCTATGTGGTCGAACCTGGGCTGATGGTGGACAATATTCAATTGAACGATGGACCGATTGACGGCGCAGAAGGTGATGATGGTTGGACATTAGAAGGATTCACGGTAACGGACGGCGTTGAGAACGCCTTTTACAGCAATTACTATGTTGCAGAGTTCCGTCAGTATCGTGGCTTCGATGCCGGCCTGGGCTATGCCTACAACTGGGGTTTTGAGGACGTATCCGGTATGGGTAACTATGCAGAGCGCTTCCCGTACCAGGATGGCCTGTTGGTCAGCTACTGGGACAATTCATTTACGGATAACAACGTGGGCGCGAACTGTGCTGCCGGCCGCTGCGGCGGTTTGCTGCTGCCTGTGGATGCGCATCCCGAGGTGATGTACCAACCAGACGGCGGCGTGTGGCGCAACCGCATTCAGTCATATGATTCGACCTTTGGGCTGGAGCCGACGGATGCGCTTGAATTGCATTGGAACGGCGTACCTTCCAGCCACCCAAGCTTGCCGGCAGTTCAGATTTTCGACGACAACAACGATTATTGGAGACCAGCTAATCCGATGGGTAGCGTAATTGTTCCGAATACGGGCACGCAGATCCGGGTGAAGAGTGTGAGTGCGCGTGGCAGCTTTATGCAGGTTGAAGTACGGCCGTCGAAGTAACAGTTGTCAGCTTTCAGCTGTCAGCCGTCAGCTAATAGTGTCAAGTCCTGATTATGCTTGACATCAGTTAGCAGATGGTTTTATGGAGGCTCCTGCGGTTATTCAGGGGCCTCTTTTTGTTTTGGTGGCGCGGAGGGCAGCGGAAGCAAAGTGAATTGTGAACTCATAATTGTGAATCGTGAATTTCGGCCTAATCCCGGGGAGGGGGAACGCTGATGGTGGGGGTTTGCTTGATGTTGGGTGGGGGCTGCTTGGTGATGGATATTTCGGGGCCGGGCTGCTGGCAGAGGAAGGGAGGACGATCGCCGCTGCCGTGGTAGTTGTAGGTCTGGTTATTGGCACTGAGGCGGATGAGGTAGCCTTCTTTTAGCACCTGCAGGTAGCGCATGCCGGGTTGGGGGCAGCCGAGGCTGCTGTCGGACCAGACTTTCTCTTCGAAAGAGAGGAATTCGATCTCGGGGATGCTTGGTTTCAGGCGGGTAGCCAGATCTTCTGTGGCTTGATTGACCCAGCCTTGGATGGCAGGTTGCAGGGCTGGTTCAGGGGATGGTTGGCTGGTTTCCAGGTCTGAAGAAGTTGCTGTGAGTTGTGAAGCGGCCGATTCTGGCGCCGGGCTGGTTGGATCTATGGGCAAGGTTGTCTCCTTTACCGGTTGAGTGGCTGGCGGTGAAGTGGTGCGGGATTGAATGGGGAGCGGCGTGGCCGTGGGGGGCTGGGTAGAGGTTGGCGTGGCGGTGGGCGGAAAGGTGGCGAGTGAAGGGAGGTGAGTGGCGGTGTCAAGGGGCAATTGTACTTGCTCGACGGCGACCTGGGGCAGGCAGGCGGTTAGGGTGAGGAGGACCAAGCCATAGATTATTTGCCAGATGGGTCTTTCGATCAAGGTTCTTTTCCTTTACACGGCCGTCGATGCCTTACCTTCTATATGCATAGACGGTGCGGGGGTAGAGAAGGTTCCATCGGGGGAGGAGAAAACAATTAACAATCAACAGCAAACAGACAACAGTGTCGAAGAGAAGGTGGGAGTAGGACATAAATGAGATGTAGAGGTTGATTATGTTATTGTTATTTCCAGTGCATGGGCGATAGCCTGTTCAGTCGACAGTTTTGTCCCCGCGTGGTAGGCGGCGTCAGAGGTTTCCTGGCCTATCATTTCAATTATCACGGCCGTATCGCGGTCAACATCGACCTGTTCGACTGGGGGACGGGGATCCTGGTTGGCTGTGCGCTTGGTATCGGACCAACCGAAGAGACGCGCCGCTATTTCGGGTTGTTCCTGGCTCAGGACGAGGCTGGCAAATCCTTCAATGGCGAATATCATACCGTCTTCACTGCCCATCTCATCAAACAGGCGCAGGCTTTGTTCAAGGTATTCCCTCGCCCGGGCATATTCACCGGTGCGTATGCAAAGATGGCCCATGCGAATCACAGCCCAAATATAGGTAAAATAGTGACCTTTTTCTTTGCTGATGGCGGAACTCTTCTCGAACGAATTACGAGCCTGCTGATAATCTCCCTGCCGAAAATACAAGTCACCAAATAGCTGCAGGATATATGCTTCTTCTTTAAGACCCAACGCTTCCCGGGAAACCTTTGCTGCTTCTAGCATACGCTGGGCGGCGTCAATATCTCCTTGCCAGATAGCGAGCTGGGCGTAACTGTCCTGCACCATGAGAATGCCGATCAAATGGCCCAATTCACGATATAAGGCTTCGCTTTCAGCCAGGTAGGCCATGCTCCGTTCGTAGTTAAATTTCCATTCATGGAAGCCAAGCCCTGATAAGATACTGGCCATCCCCAGTTTATCATCCAACGCGCGCAGCATTTCCAGGCTCTCAAGGAGCAGTTTCCGCCCTTTGCCATGTTCTCCAGTCCAAAGGGTCGCCCAACCCACATGGCCTAAACCTAAAGCGATTCCATGCTGATCATTAATCTCGCGATAGAGAGCCAAACTTTCTTGAGCCAGAGAATGCGCATAATCGAGATTGGCCAAACCAAGGTTGAATTCAGCATGCACGCCTAGCGCTTTGGCCTTGATGGCCGGCGCTACGGTATCGGAATGGGCGAGCAGTTTTGCTAACCAATGTTCCCCCTCACGGCGGTAGCTGAAAGCCCAATATCGCCATACAGCGGTGATTAATCGTAACCCCGCTTCGACATTGGTTTCGCGGGCCCAATTCTGTGCCGCTCGCAGATTGTCTAATTCTTTGTCCAGTTTTCTAAAGCTCGCAAGCTGGCCAGACCTGACCAGCTCCGGTTCTATCTTCTCAGCCAGGCAGAGGAAATAGTCGAGCTGACGGTTGCGGACCTTTTCAATCTGACTGGTTTTGAGCAGCTGCTCTTGGGCATATTGGCGGATGGTTTCTAACAAGCGGTACCGTGTTTCTTGCCCTTGTTCGCGTTTGGGGATGACGAGCGATTTATTGACCAGTTCGCTGAGTAGGTCAAGCAGGTCATCCGTGGCGAGACCATCGCCAGTACAGACAGCTTCCACTGCTTCCAGATTCATACTGCCAGCAAATACGGACAAGCGGCGCAGAAGGAGTTTTTCGGGCTCATCCAGCAGGTCCCAACTCCAGTCTATTAAGGCGCGCAGGGTCTGCTGGCGAGGCAGCGCGGTGCGGCTGCCTCCAGTCAAAAGGCGGAAGCGATCATCAAGGCGGGCAGCGATCTGCGCCGTGGTGAGCACATTGACACGGGCGGCCGCCAATTCCAGGGCGAGGGGCAGACCATCCAGTCTCTGGCAGATCTGTACGACTGACGGTAGATTGTCCTCGGTGATCTGGAAATCGGGTAGTACGGTGGTCGCCCGCTCGACAAAGAGACAAAAGGCATCATATTGCTGCCATTGTTCGAGAGAGGGTTCGTGGTGGCTATCAGGGAGTGACAACGGGGGCACGCGATAAGGTACCTCCCCGAGCACAGCCAAGGCTTCACGGCTGCTGGCCAATATTTTCAGATCGGAGCAGGCTTGAAGCAAGGAGACGGCAAACTGCGCCGAAGCGTCAATCAAATGCTCACAATTGTCCAGAATCAGCAGACAGGTTCTCTCGCGCAGATAATCGAGTAATACGTCGTAGATGGGTTGGTCTGGCGCTTCACGCAAGCCCAAGGCGTCGGCCGCATATTGGCCTGGGCGGATGTCAGGGGCATAGCGGGCCAAAAGAGGTCCATCAACACTTCGCGTTGGTGCGGCCGTTCCGCTTCGCATACGAGATAGATCAGCAGCGCCTGTACGCTGCGGGTGCGGAATTGGGTCAGCGGCTGGCCATTAAGCGACATCCTGAAGGGGCCAAGCAGTGAAATAGACAGATCAGACATGTTATTGCCCATTTTAACACAATGGTTACGCAGTGGTTATGGTCTGGTTACGGTTGGCAGGTGTCTGATTAACGGTCTGGTCACGATCGCCTGGCATACTGGAGGTAGGTAAAACAGACGGCCGACAGGCGACATGAGCACAAAAGAGGGTGAGCAAATGAACGACTATGAATTTAACCAGTACCAGCGCGAGCAAGTTATCAAGGTCATGGCCCACAACACCTTCAACGACGCGCGGAAACAAGTTGCCTGGCATGGTATTAAGAATCGTCTGCTGCGTAAGCCGCATCGCCTGGAGTCCTGGGATGAGGTTTCAGGACAAGGCAAACTGGATCAGCAGCATGAACTTGGCACCCAGCCCGTGGCCATAAAAGAGATCGTGGGCAGCATGGGGCGCGTTGAGGATTTTGACCGCGAATTCTTCCCCCGTAATTCGCGCAGCTTCGGTCGATGGATGCGTATTGCTATGGCGGTCAACAAAGGCGTTGGTTTACCGGCGGTAGAGCTTTACAAAATTGACAACCATTATTACGTGAAAGATGGCCACCATCGCATATCGGTTGCCAGCACGCATGGCCAAACCTTCATCGATGCGGCTGTGACTGAGATAGTAATGAATTAAATGTCAAGGATTTTATACATTTCGTCTTCTTGACAAAGCAATATCGCGGCACATATACTTTATTAAGAGCCGTCAATAAACTTGTCTATCATGAGATCGGGAAGATACCCAAGACCCAACCGCTTGGGTAAATAATGCATACTACGCACAGCTCTTATGCGCTTGCTGATGGGTTCGTTCCTGTCCCTGGCAGTTCGCGCGGCGTTGTCATGACCGGCTGGCGCCAACCATGCTAGTCGGATTGGAAAGGAGCTAAACATGGACAACTTCTATCGTTTTAAGATCGGTCAGTTTACATGCATCTCGGTCAGCGACGGCGGCTTCAACTATCCGGTGGAAAGCCTGTTCAAAGACGTACCCCTAGAAAAAGCCAGGGAATACCTGGCGGAGCGAGATCTGCCGACGACGCACGTCTACACCCCCTATACCTTGTTGTTCATCGACACCGGCAGGCATAAGGTGCTGGTCGACACGGGTATCGGCAAGTACGGCGCTATCACAAAGACGTTGTTTCCTGAGGTGGACAATACGGACACAACGCCTGGCATCATACTGGAGAGCCTAGCCCAGGCCGGCATTGTCGCACAGGAGATTGACGGCATCATGATCACGCACGCCCACCCCGACCACATAGGTGGTAATCTTGATGCTGAAGGCGGCCTGCAGTTCCCCAACGCTTTCTATGCTATTTGGAAGGAAGAGTGGGATTTCTGGTTCTCTGATGAACGCACGGCCGCCCTGCAGGTTCCCCCGCCCTTCATCGAAATGGCGCGCACGAATCTCGAGCCTCTGCGTGAAAGCGTTATCCTGCTGGATAACGAAGAAGAGATCGTGCCCGGAATCACGGCCGTGGCTACGCCAGGGCACACGCCGGGGCATATCGCTATTTCCGTGGCCTCAGACGGCGAGCAGATGATGCATATCTCGGATGCGGTCATCCACCCGATTCACCTGGAACTGCCCAACGTCCTGATCCGTTACGACGTCTTGCCGGAACAGACATTGGCGACCAGGCGATCCATTTGTGATCAGATGGCCCGCGAGCAAACCCTGGTCTTCGCCCACCACTTCCCGCCCTTCCCCAACCTCGGGCACATCGAAAAGCATGGCGAAGGCTGGCGCTGGCGGCCGTTAGAGGCCTGAGTCTGCGAGGGCGACGCCTGTTAGGGGTGGGTCTATGATCCGACCGCTGCCTGGAGCATATCTGACTATGTGAACCAGCGTTACACCGACCAGGCGGCGGCGACAGCCATGTCAAGCGGCGTCAAGACATACAAGGGTGCCATTGGCGTCGATATGGACAAGCAGCCTATACTGCACGTCCTTGAAGCTGCCGAGGAAGACGGCAAGGCAACCGGCATGATCACCAGCGTCGAATGGACCCACGCCACTCCGGCCGGATTCTCAGCGCACAATACCAGCCACAACAATCATAAGCGTTATTGCGAAACAGCGGGAGCCGGAGCCGCATAGGGCACGGCCACGGCCGCGCCGTAGACTAACGGGCCGCCGGCCGTGGTTAAGGTCAGCGTGGTACCGTCTTCAACACAGCATTGGCGAAGACAACAAGGCCAGGTCCATTGATGAAACGCCCTGGTACTCACCTTCGGGATCTGGAACGCCTTGCACATTCTTGTGCGAAAATGCACAATACTCAAGTATCTATAATGCGTAAATAGGTGTATTAGGAGAGTCTGTTCGGGGGAGGCAAGGCATGGCGGAGGAAAGAGGGGCTGGAGTATGAGGAGGTGGAACAAATCGGTTATGGTCCATGCTACAATGTCGAAAGGAGTCAGTACCACATCTAATTTTGTAATCAACATTGTACTTGGCGCTGCTTCTGCCTGATGAGAATTCGAAGATCGTGAAATGCCTGAATATTCTGGACACGATTTCAGATCCATAGAGCTAGACCCGGATCTTCTGGCAACTCCTTTCGGGGTTCAGACGAATTGGCATGTGATAACGGGCGCTCCCTCTTGTGGTAAGACAACCCTGATTAATCTGCTGGCCGACAAAGGATTTCGGACGGTTCAGGAGGGTGCACGACAGTACATGGAGAGAGAGGTAGCCAGAGGGCGAACCATCGATGAGATTCACGCAGATGCGGTCGCTTTACAGCGTGGTATAAAGGACATGCAACTGGAAATTGAGTGTGGATTACGAGCAAATGATTTCGCGTTTCTCGACAGAGCCGTTCCAGATACCCTCGCATGGTGCCGAGTGTTTGGGCTGAACCCGAACGAGTTTTTACG
>JAACFF010000001.1 GCA_009937635.1 Chloroflexota bacterium | reverse complement strand
CTGGGATATCCGGCCCGAAAAGGAATCAGAGTACTTTGAATTCCTTGTCCACGAATTTATCCCAGCTTTGAACAAACTGGGGGTTGAAGATATTTTGGTCTGGTACACTGCTTACGGTGAATGCGAACAAAAGCTGGCCGAAGGAACAACGGGATCGCTCGAGCAAATGAAATCCATTCTGAATAGTGAGGATTGGGTGATATTGACGGACAAGCTGCAAAACTACGTCGTCGATTTCACGCTTAAAGTCATTGAAGCTTCACGTGGTTTCCAGATCTAACGCAAGTTAGCCCCGGCAAGAGAAGAGGGAATGCATACCCCTCTTCTCGACAACCTAAACCAGCAACAACAAGCGCCAAGATCGTCTATTTTTCACTCTTTGCATCAGAATTACTGGGTCTATCTGCTTTGTCGGACTTGCCATCTTCCTTAGTTTTGTCAGATGATGCGGAAGATTTCTCGGTCGTTTTGACCCGACCTTTGCCGTTTGAGCTGCGATTATCAGTAACGTAAAAACCGCTGCCTTTGAAGACGATTCCCACTGAGCCAACCACGCGCCGCACACTGCCGCCGCATACGGGACATTCCTTAATTGGATCGTCACTCATGCGCTGTCTTTTTTCAAATTCGTGACCGCACTCTTTACATCTATACTGGTAGGTTGGCATCCTTATAAATCCTGAATATTCGTCTTTTCACCGCCGCGAACGCAATGCGCTATTGTAGCGACGGGCTGATCATTTGACAAACAGCGATCCTATGTTACAAATTTTCTGTTAGTATAAAGTTAGCGAACCAATAACATTTCAGATCTGCCTGGCCTCGAAGGCCTGGTGGATCTCTGAGTAAGAAAGGATGGTACCCCATGTTCCCACGCGAAGCGCAAGCAAGAATAAAGGCTCGTATCTGGCAGTCGGTCGCCCAAAGCGATTTGGACTTGAGCGCCCTCGATAAAAACACTATGGAGACACTGGTTGACCTTGTTACGTCCGAAGCATTGGTCGAAATGGATGAACAGTTAGGAGAATCATGGACGGAAAGCGAAGCTTTGGAAACCCCCGCGACCGCTGAAGAACTGGGCAGCGAAACAGAGAATATCCTCTGGGAGGGACGTCCCTTCCTATCAGTTTCTATGCACTATACGGTTACCGACGAACGCATCCACATTTCCGAAGGCATGTTTGGCAAAACCCACCACAATATTGAGCTAGTACGCGTTCAGGACGTGGATTTCAGCCAGTCAATAAGCGAAAGATTCCTTAATCTTGGCGACATTCGAGTTCGCAGTCATGATCCCAGCACGCCCGCTTTCTCGTTAATTAATGTCAGAGATCCGCAGGAAGTCTTCACCATCTTGCGCCGCGCAGTACGTGACGCACGTAAGAAACAGAAGTTGACATTTCAGGAAGAGATGTAAAGCTTTCCTCAGGACTGCGCCAAGAGTTCCAGCCGCGAACAATCAAGGAGCACGATACGTTTGCGGCCAATATCAATCAGGCCCTGTGCTTTAAAATCGTTAAGCGTCTGTGTGATAGTTTCACGATAGGTGCCCAGCATTTCGCTGAAATCCTGGTGCGTATAACCTCGGATTACGGTACTCCCCCGATCGGCGGACAATTGCAACAAAAGGTCAGCCAGCCGAGCCGGTATGCTTTTAAATGCGATGTTCTCTAGACTTGCTTCCAGTTGAGTGACCCGGTCGCCCATCGTCTCGAAAAAGCGATAAGCTACATCTGGTTTTTCGCGCATTAAGCGCTCAACGTCGGCTCGACTCATAACACACAGCAGGCACTCGTCAATAGCTTCTGCAAAGGTGTTGTGCATACCCTGCCCAACCAGGGACATCTCGCCAAATATGGCCCCAGGTCCTAAAGTAGCGACAACCAGTTTCTTGCCATTGGGCGCTAGCCGGTAAATTTGAACCTGCCCCTTCTTTAGAAGAAACAGTACCTCCCCACTATCTTCGGGCATGTAAAAAATCTTGCCCGGTAAGCAAGTGGACATGGTGATCTGCCGGTCCATTTCCATTAATTCGTTGGGGCTTAAATCACGGAAAACTTGTATGCTGGAAAGGTAAGTAAGTTTTTGCTCTTGCATCACCTTATCAATCCTCGTTATGGTTTGATATGGTAGACGCAGCCAGCGTAACAAATCTTACATCTGCTCACGGCTCAATGCATCCTGGATTTCCTGTCGCAACTGCTCACGATAAGGGTTTCCCAAGAAAATAACACGGCCGTCTAGCACATAGGTTGGCACGGCGAAGATATTCTCCGGTTGATTCGTCGATTCCAAATCGAGCAGTTCAACCGCTATTTGTGGAAACTGTGGCGCAATCTCAGAAACGATACGTTGCGATTCGGCACAGGTCCAGCAATCTTCCCTAACATATACCTGCAATTTGACCATGCTGCGCATAGTAGCACAGCAGGTCCATCAGGGACGTAACAGTCGTTACACAATGTTTGTCTAACCTGGTAAGTAAAAACCGATACATGCGCCACCGTCTGGCACATTTTCCGCCCAGATGCGGCCGTCGTGCGCCTCTACAATGCCACGAGCAATCGCCAGTCCAAGACCTGCCCCGCCTGTGGCCCGGCTGCGTGCCTGCTCACCTCGATAGAATTGCTCAAATAGGCGTGGTATATCATCCACATCAAATCCAGGCCCATTGTCCTCTACCGTCACCTGAACGCCATCCTTACTTCGCCCGGCTGTTACCACCACTCGTCCACCCTGTGGTGTATATCGTAGGGCATTGCTCAGTAGGTTATCCAATACACGGCTGATTTTGGTGGCGTTCAGCCTCACCGGATCCACATCCGTATTAATAGTCGCCTTTATTCCAATCCCCCGCTTCTCTGCCACAGGTTGGAAGCGGTCCAGGCAGTCCGATATCAATTCACCGAGCGATGATAAAGCCATCTCCAATTGCAAACCGCCAGCATCTAGCTGGGCTAGTTCCAACAGATCATCAATGAGCGTGTCCAAGGCCAGCACATCAGAGAGGATGCCCCGATAAAACCGTTCTTGCGAAGCGGCATCTTCTATCATTCCATCGTTCAACGCTTCCACACGCACGCGGATGCTGGTCAATGGCGTCCTCAAGTCGTGAGACGCCCAGGCGATCAGGTCCCGTCGCAGACGGTCCAATTCTTCCCGCTGCTTATCCACTTGCTGTAATTGCCCAGCCATTTCGTTGAACGCGATACCCACTTGCGCCACTTCATCACGCCCGCCGACGCTCACGCGCGCAGAGAGGTCGCCATCCGCCAGGCTTTGCGCGGTGCTGGAGATCTGGCGCAAATCGTCGCTGACACTCGTGGCCACAAAAATGCCGAAAGTCGTAGCGATGATCCCCGCAAACAAGAGCAGCACACCGCCCAAGATTAAATCATGTTGGCTGACAAACATTTGCTGCTGCAAGATTCCGACGTTAAACAGGATGAGCAGCGCGGCCCAAACATAAGTCATGCTCAAAGTTCGCAGCAAAGAGGTCGATCGGGCCCAACCTCGTCTGTATAGCAAATAACCTAAACCCAGCGAAAGCAGAGAGGTAAGGGCCAGCGTCGATATGAGCGCCCGCATTTCAGCCAAGGGCGGCTGCATGAGCGTCATAAAGAGCAATGCCGTCACCGCCAGGGCCACGACAATTCCAGTGACCAGAATGAGCCAAGGCGCACGCCGGTACCAGTTGAGGTGAGCTGTTTGTGTATTACTTTGTACCATAGCTTTTCCTATATAAACCGCCTTCGACAAGTAGCCTCTGGCATCAACTCGTTTGGCCTGGTTCAAATTTATAGCCGACACCCCATACGGTGATTAACCATACGGGCTCACTGGGATTTGCTTCCAACTTCTCGCGCAGACGGCGCATATGGACCGTCACCGTGCCTGGGTCCAAATATTCAGAATAACCCCACACTTCCTCCAACAACTGATCCCTCTTGAAAACGTGCCGGGGTCGACTAGCAAGGAACCACAGCAGGTCAAACTCAGTGGCTGTGAGACTTACTTCCTCTCCACGAACGGTGACGAGACGGGTCTGTGGATCGATTCGAATATCAGGATAGTCAAGCGGTCGCTGCGCTTTTGCCTCTTGCGAAGCCCGCTGTGTCCGCCGCAAGACAGCCTTGACGCGCGAGACCAATTCCGCCGGTGAGAATGGCTTGGTGACGTAGTCATCCGCTCCCAATTCCAGGCCGAAAATCCGATCCACTTCTTGGCTGCGCGCAGTGAGCAAGATGACCGGAATGTCCGAGGATGGATCAGCACGAAGCCGCCGCATGATTTCCAGCCCGTCTAGTTCAGGCAGCATGACATCCAGGACCACCAGCGAAGGCAGCTGCGATCGTATAGCTGCCAACGCTTCACGGCCGTCTCGCGCCACCCGCACTTGAAATCCATCGCGTCGTAAGTAAAGAGCCACCACCTCCACCACGGACGCCTCGTCGTCGACGACAAGAATATCACCTTCTTCATGCAAGTTTTGTGTTGTAGACATCATTTAGTTTACCCCTCCATTTCCGTTGAACGATTTGGCAAAGGATGTATTCCAAATAAGTTAGCATAGGCATCCAACGTTTAACCGCTTCAGCTTTTCGTAATCGAAGAAGATCGATAGCGATTGCGATAGGGAGAGAAGTAGGAATCCTCAGATACCGCCCGGTCGCATTTGACAATGCTCACTCATCTCCTTTCAGCTGAAGTGAAACACACCCTTTGGTAAATCGATCTATTCAACCGCCGTATTGTAGTGCGGAACGCACCAATTTACCGATGTTAAGATTGCGGAGATCACTATACTGGAGGACAAGTGATAAGGTCAACTGCGTAATAATGCTGTAAGAGGTTTCTGCGCCACCACTCAGTAAGCAACCCGTTTTCTCCAAAATATCGAGTCTCTAAACTATTAGATAATCAGCATCGCATCGCCAAAAGAATAGAAACGATAATTTTCCACAATGGCCGTCTCATACGCCCGCAAGGTATTGTCTAAGCCAGCGAAAGCAGCCACCAGCATGATCAAGCTTGACTTTGGCAGGTGAAAATTAGTGATCATTATGTCCACGGCACGGAACTTATAACCTGGCACAATGAACAGGTCGGTCGTCCCTTCAAACGCCGAAACCGGCTTCCAGGGACAAAGGTTGCGCGTTTCGCCCTCCGCATCTCGCCGGCTGATAGTTTGTAACGTGCCCTTGATGCCTGCCGAACGCAGCGCCCCTGTTTCCAGAGTGCGAACGGCCGTCGTGCCCACCGCCACCAGGCGGCCTCCCGCCAGCTTGGCTTCGTTGATTCGTCTTGCCGACTGCGGTGTTAATCTGGCCCACTCACTGTGAATATCATGATCGTGAACCTGTTCCACTTCAACAGGCTTAAAAGTGTCTAAACCGACATGCAGCGTGCTGGTCTCAAACAGTACCCCTCGATTTCGCAAATCAATAAGTGAATCCCCCGTGAAGTGCAATCCGGCTGTCGGTGCGGCTGCGGAACCGACCGGACGCGAATAAACGGTCTGGTATCGTTCCGTATCCTGCAGGGGTTCGTGAATATAGGGCGGAAGTGGTGTGTGCCCCAACCTGTCCAGCGCCTCATCGAGAGGTCGATCGAATTGAATCTCTCGCAACGGACCCTCAAGCACGGCCGTCACTTCAGCCGTCCACCCTGATTGTGAACCATCGGACGCATCTACAAGAATCCTGGTACCTGCAGTCAGCCGCTTGCCCCCTACCAAGGCCTTCCAGCGCCCGCCGTCTATTCGCTCCAACAAAAGAAGTTCCACCCGTCCGCCAGTAACCTTACGGCCGTAAAGCCGCGCCGGGAAGACACGACTGTCGTTCACCACCATGATGTCGCCAGGATCTAAATACGCTTGGAGATCGGTGAAAACCCGGTGTTCGATCTGCCCGCTTTCCTTATGCAGCACCAGCAAACGCGAGGCATCCCGCTGCGGCAACGGCTGTTGGGCTATCTGCTCTTTAGGCAGATGATAATCAAAGTCACGTGTTTTCATAGTTTAGCGACGAAAGATTCGAAAGAATACATTGAGCAGGATCGTGGCCAGTATGCTGACCAAGATCATCGTCGCCAGGGGGACATAAATCTTTGAATTCCCGTTCTCAAAGCGGAAATCACCGGGTAGATTCCCCAGCCATGGAAAATAGCGCACTGCCAGCAATAACAGCAGTCCAATGAAGGCAATTGCCAGTCCAATGATGATAAGCAAACGGCCGAATGCGATCATGATCTTTTGCGGTAGAAAGAAATCTCAAGGAAATGAAACACTGCTACTTAAGCCGCCGGTGGGTCAAATAAGCTTGGCTGGGAAGGTGAGCTTTCGCTTGCGTCCTGCGGCAAAGGAACACCCAGGTGATTATAGGCGTGCGGCGTGGCCACACGGCCCCGCGCGGTTCGTTCCAAAAAACCGAGCTGCAAGAGGTAAGGCTCCACAACATCCATGATCGTATCAGATTCTTCACTGATGGATGCGCCAATGGTATCCAGTCCTACCGGACCGCCGCCAAACTTTTCTATAATCGCCTGCAACACGCGGCGATCAAGATCGTCCAGCCCCAGCTCATCAATCTCCAAAAGGTCTAGAGCAGCGACGGCGATCTCACTATCTATATACCCGTCGGCGCGAACTTGGGCATAATCGCGCACACGGCGCAGCAAGCGCAACCCTACGCGCGGCGTCCCGCGGGCGCGGCGGGCGATCTCCGTGGTCCCTTGCGCTTCAATTGGGACATCAATGATCCGCGCGCCACGCAGCACTATAGCCTCAATCGCCGCCTGCTCATAGAAGTCCATGCGGTAAGCCGCGCCAAAGCGCGCCCGCAAAGGGGCTGTCAATAAGGCAAGGCGGGTTGTGGCGCCGATCACTGTAAATCGCGGCAGTTTCAGGCGCACGTTCTTGGCACCCGGTCCCTTGCCCACAACGATATCCAGCACAAAATCCTCCATGGCAGGATAAAGGATCTCCTCCACAGCGCGACCCAGGCGGTGTACTTCGTCGATGAACAGAATATCACCCGCGCGCAGATTGGTCAGGATTGCCGCCAGATCGCCAGCGCGCTCAATGGCCGGTCCCGCGGTGTTACGAATGTTCACCTGCATTTCATTGGCCACAATCTGCGCCAATGTCGTTTTACCCAAACCTGGCGGTCCATGAAAGAGGACATGGTCCAACGGTTCGTTGCGCCCGCGCGCTGCTTCTATGAGGATAGAGAGATTTTCCTTGAGTCGCTCCTGGCCCGTGAACTCGGATAAATATTGCGGCCGTAACAGGCTATCCAACTTCCGGTCCCCGGGTTCTGGTTGCGGGGAGATTTGTCGCTCTGGCGTATGCTTTCCGTCCATCATTCGTCTATTGCTGCCAATTCTGTTCCGTGGGATTATACAGTCATCTTGTTGTATTGCGCACCCGGGCGGTTTGTATTCGCAATCACTCCTCCATCGGGTACAATTTTAAGTGCAATAACAAATTGATTTTTCACTAGCTGCCGTCTGGGAAGCGTTCAGCACATTGCACATGGAGAAAGAGGATGGTTTTTGAATCAAAACACCCCCTGGTCAAGCATAAACTCACACTGTTGCGTAAATCTAGTACCGAACCGAAGAAGTTTCGCGAACTCGTCCGCGAGCTGGCGATGCTTCTATGCTACGAAGCGACGGCTGAACTAGGATTGAAAGCCATTACCGTAGAATCGCCTATGGGCACGGCTGCGGGAAGCGAACTGGTCGATACAATTGGCCTGATTCCCATTTTGCGGGCCGGGCTAGGTATGGTTGAGGGAATTTGGGAAATGATGCCAGGAGCCGAAGTGTGGCATATAGGTTTGTTCCGCGATGAGCGCACGCTTAAGCCCGTTTCCTATTACAACAAGCTGCCTACCAGCCCCACCATTGAAGTTTGCCTGGTTCTCGATCCCATGCTGGCCACCGGTGGTTCGGCTGTGGCCACGGTGAACATACTAAAAAATTGGGGGGCGCGGCGCATCAAGTTTGTTGGCTTGTTAGCTGCTCCAGAAGGGATCGAAAACCTTCAATCGGCGCATCCCGATGTGCCCATCCATGTCGCACAAATTGACGAACGTCTGAACGAGATCGGTTATATTGTGCCCGGCTTGGGAGATGCTGGAGACCGGCAGTTTGGTACAGGTTAGGAAAGGACGAAGCGCGCAGTCCTATGCCTTATTTAATCGTGTTTTTAGCTGCCCTCGCTGCGGCTTTTATCTTAACGCCACTGATGAGGCGGCTCTCAATGCGTTGGGGCATCGTCGCCGAGCCGGGAGGGCGGCGCAAACATGTCAGGGCTATCCCCAAGTTGGGAGGGTTGGCTGTTTTTGGCGCCTGGGCCGCCGGCGTTTTCCTGGTCTATTGGCTGTTACCTCCCTTGGAGCCGGACGATGCGCTACGCCTACGCGGGGTCATCTTGGGCAGTTTACTGTTAACTACCGGCGGCCTGCTCGACGATTGGCGCGATCTCAAACCTTGGGCACAATTTCTGATTCAGTTCATGGGAGCAGCCATCGCCATCAGCCACTTGATCTTTATCGAAGTTTTCACCAACCCCCTTGCTGCGTCATCTTTCTGGCATGCACCTCCTTTCTCCTGGCTATTGACCATAGACGGCGATCTTATTTGGATCTGGCGCCCGTTGGCCCTGCTTTTTACCGTGTTTTGGGTCGTAGGCATGATCAATGCCATCAATTGGCTGGACGGACTGGATGGGCTGGCAGCCGGCGTCTGCACCATTGCTGCCCTACTATTCGCCTGGCACAGCTACCGGCTCGGCCAAACAACCGTCGCCCTGTTTCCCTTGGCCCTGGCCGGCGCCTTGCTGGGTTTTCTACCTTTTAACTTTGCGCCAGCGCGCATCTTCTTGGGCACAGCCGGTGCCTACTTTTTGGGTTATCAAGTTGCCACATTATCCATATTGTCGCCAGCCAAACTCTCGACGGCCCTGCTGGTCTTAGCCGTTCCCATACTGGATGTGGCCTGGCAGATAATCAACCGCCTGCGCCGCGGGCAAAATCCTCTGCAAGGCGACCGCGGGCACCTTCATTTTCGCCTCTCTGATGGCGGGCTACCAACCCGCCATATCGTCGTAGGTTACTATATTGTAGCCATAGCATTTGGCCTCGTGGCCATTCTGGCGCCGTCTGGCTTGTTCAAGTTGATATTGTGGTTGGCTTTGGGTACAGTCGTATTCGCTCTGCTGATCTGGCTCAGCCGCCGCCCAATCAAGAAGTAAGGTCCAATATGAATATACTCATGTCAGAAGGGATATCTCAATTCATCGTTCAACAATTTTCTGCTGCGTGATTTAGGCCAACTTTTTCACTCCAATGTATAAACCACTTATTTCTCTATTTCTACTCCTCTTCTCTTTATCCGCTTGCCGATTGAACGATCCTTTGCCCGATCAGGCTGCTCCCAAGCAGGAATCTCAAGGCGCGCAGCCAACCGCAACGAAACACGCGCCAGAAATGGAGGCAACCGCGGAAGAACCACAGACTCCGCTACCGTTGGCAACCGCTTCTGCACGGGCCAAGACTTTGCCGCCACTGGGCTACACACACCATCGAGCAGACGGTAACCGTCTGCTCGATGGTGCCGGAAATCTGCCGCAGGCACAGCCGCTGGATATTCCGCTGGGAGGTAAGCCAATTTGGATAACGGCCGTGCCCACGGAAGAGGGAGCGTTATGGGCTGTCGTACTGGAAAACAATTTTACCCAGGCTTTTCTCGTTGCCGGCTCGCAGGCCACACCAGTGAGCATCTCACCCGGCGTGTTGGTGGATACGGCTCCCCTGCTGATTTACGAGAATGGCGAAGCGCATTTTGTTACCCCGCCGGTCAATGCGCCTGGCGGCAACCACCCCGTTCGCCTGAACGAACAGAGCGATCATGCGTTCACCAATGCTGCTGGGCAGCTTTTCTTTCTAGACAATCAGGCGCATGATCTGGGGATCATAGAAGGTCCCATTCTGCCCGATGGGCGACTGCTGGTGGATGACAACGGCCGTCTATTAGCCCTATCCAATCCTACCACCAGTTACGATCATGGCGTCCTGGGCGATAAGATTGAAGCTGCGGGCATGATCCTGGCTGAAGCGCGCCCGCAGGTACGCATCCTTTCCACCATTGCTACCCCTGGATTACAGGTAGTCGAAGGCCTCGCCCCAATCTGGACCGATTGGGATGGCGATGGCCAGCGTGAAATCATCGTCACCCTTTCCGACCTGGAGCAGGGGGCACAGATAGTGCTCTATGACGAAGAGGGAAACCAGCTTGCTGCTGGCCCAGCGATCGGTCGCGGCTACCGCTGGCGTCACCAGATCGCTATAGCCCCTTTCGGTCCGCAAGGCGAAATGGAATTGGTCGACGTATTGACGCCCCACATCGGCGGCGTGGTTGAGTTTTACCAGTGGCAAGGGGATGAACTACGCATCGTCGCCCAGGTACCAGGATACACATCACACGTTCTTGGTTCGCGTAACCTCGATATGGCCGCCGCGGGAGATTTCGACGGAGACGACCGTGTCGAATTACTCTTGCCCAGTCAACAGCGCACTGAACTTGGAGCCATCCGGCGCACTGCCGACGGCGCCGAAGTCGCCTGGACAGTCCCTGTGGGTGGGAGCGTCAGCAGCAATCTTGGCGCAGTTACGCTTAACGATGGCCGTCTCGCCATCGGAATCGGCCGAGATGACAAAACCTTACGCATCTGGCAACCATAACATCCACGAGAACCCCTGTTTTTACTGTGTCTAATCGCGAGAGTTGTTCCAGATACTTAAGAACCGGGTTTCTTCCGCTACCACGTTCCTCGTACCCAATTATTGCCTAAGATCTTGCATTATGTCACGTTCTGGTTTATGATTTGGTAACATTATGGAAAGTTAGGCGAGCAGGGAAAGCGATGCAAGCAGAAAAAATCGAGCAGTGGGCCATTTGGGAACAACGCTTCGCTCGGTTTTTGGAGCAGGAAACTGACGCCGATGCGGCGCATGACAATGCCCATATTCAGCGCGTAGTCGCCAATGCCCGAGTTTTGGCCGCCAAGGAAAACGCCCGTTTAGAAATTATCGTTCCAGCAGCGTGGCTTCATGATTGCGTCACTGTGCCCAAGAACGCTTCAAATCGCTCACTGGCTTCACAGCAAGCGGCTGAGAGAGCAGGGCAATTTCTGCAAGAGAGCGCTTATCCGGCCAAGTACATCCCGGCCATCGTTCAGGCCATCACGGCGCACAGTTTCTCGGCGCAAGTAGAGCCGGAAACTGTTGAAGCCAGAGTGGTTCAGGACGCGGATCGTCTCGACGCTATTGGCGCTATCGGAATCGCGCGTTGTTTTATGGTTGGTGGTGCGCTCAGTACTCGACTTTATGATCCGTTAGAGCCTTTTCCGGAGTCACGTCCGGCAGATGATACCGCCAACGTCATTGACCATTTCTACGTCAAGCTGTTGACCTTGGCTGAGACGATGAAGACCAAAGCCGGAAGAGAGGAAGCGCTCGGGCGTACAACTTTTATGCGGCGGTACCTGGATCAATTACGCCAGGAGATACAGGCTTGACCTTGATGCGGTAACGATTTTACCGGTCAAGGGCATTTTTACCGCTTATTTGCGGCGCAGTTCTTTGTAGTGGAGTATGCTGTAGGGTAATAAGGTCAATTGGCAGCGCGTTAAATGTTATAATGTGAAAGCTAAGCCATCTACCGGCGCTTTATATGGGCATACGAAGATAATGAAAGAGAAGCCCGGTTCTTAAAAAAGTGTTCACATGTCTTCAAAGAGAAAAACAGATTTCTTAAATAGAGAAGGTCTGACCATGTCACAGGGTCCAATCCGTGCCAAAAACATAATGGTTCTACTGCCTGCCTACAATGAGGAAGGAGCCATTGGCCAGGTGATCGAGGGCGTGCGACGACAGCTGCCACAAGCTACAATCGTGGTTATCGATGATTGTTCAACGGACAATACGGTGCAGGCTGCTCGCAATGCCGGTGCGACGGTAGTTTGTATCCCCTGCAACCTTGGTATTGGAGGTGCTGTTCAGACAGGCTTTAAATTTGCGCGTGAACACAATTACGATATTGTCATTCGGCTTGACGGGGATGGTCAGCATGATCCCAACGAAATTCCGACCCTTTATGCCGCACTCACTTCCGGTCGGGCTGATGCCGTATTTGGTTCCCGCTTTATTGGTAAGAGCAGTGATATGAAAATCCCCATCAGCCGTCAACTGGGTATTAAGACCTTTGCTTTCCTGGTGACTTTGCTGACCCGCCAGCGCGCGACGGACACAACTTCGGGCTTCATGTGTTTGAACCGCTATGCGGTTGGGGTACTTGCAGATTACCTGCCCCAAGATTACCCCGAGGTCGAAGGGCGCATCATTTTGCACAAGGCTGGGCTTTCAACTCTGGAACTTCCCGCGTTTATGCGCTCTCGTATCGCCGGGATGAGCTCGATCAATAGTTGGCGATCGATCTATTACGCCGCGAAAGTTTCGGTGGCCGCGTTAATCGGAGCCTTAAAGGTTGTTCCGGTTGTGCAGAAGGAGCTTGAACATGGTAACCATTCCAATTATTCAGCGAATAGTCGCTATTCTGGTCAGTCTTATTCTATTGGTAGTGACCGTTCAACTGATACGGAAGCACAAACTACGTGAGGAATACGCACTTCTCTGGCTGATTGCCACGGTATCGATTCTGATTTTGTCCATATTTGGCAGCATTGTTGGAGCGCTGGCAAACTTCTTTAATATAGCTTATTCGCCAACGCTGCCTCTGGTGGCAGGCTTGCTGTTCGCCCTTGTGGTCTTGCTTTCGCAGAGCGTGGCTCTGTCCAACCAGGCCAATCAGAATCGTGATCTGGCACAAGAGATGGCCCTTATGGAATTTCGCCTTCGCCTATTGGAAGGGGAAGATAATGAACAAGAAACTGCAGCGTCCAATCCGGCCAACTGATACCTTCTGGCATCATGCTCAGACTGGCCAGGGGTCAGCTGAGGGGAAGAACGCAGTATGAGTACAACTAAACCTGGGAAAATCGTCGTCCTCGGACTTGACGGCGCGACCTTTGATTTGATCAAGCCCTGGGCGGCTGAAGGGCATCTGCCCGTGCTGCAACGTATCATGCGTGAGGGTGCCTACGGAAGTTTGGGTAGTACGGTGCCGCCTATGACTGCACCAGCCTGGACTTCATTCGCCACAGGGTGTAATCCCGGGAAACATCGTCTTTATGATTGGATCGCTCGTGAACCGGACAGTTATCGATTTACGCCGGTAACTGCGTTAGATGGGACAGCTCCAACCTTGTATTCGATGTTGAGCGGTTACGGCCGTAAAGTCGTGGCTCTGAACGTTCCCATGACCTATCCACCTGTGCCGGTGAATGGCGTTATGGTTTCAGGGATGCCCACGCCAAGCACCGACGTCACCTTCACCTATCCAAACAATACATACCAGGATATCTTGAACGCCATTGGCGACTATATTTTGTATCCTGATCCTGGCGAAGCCTATTCCGATTCCGGCATAGACTCTTTCCTCGAACGTCTATACCGCAGCGCTGATTTGCGGATGCAGGCATTTGCCTACCTGCGCCAGCGCGAAACACCCGATTTTGCCATGATGGTCGTCAACGGCACCGATACGGTAAGCCATGCCATGTGGAAGTATATGGATCAGGCGCACCCATTGCACGATGCCACGCAATTTGATAAGTATGGAAATGCGATTCGTGACTACTATCGTCACGTTGATGGTTTACTGGCCGGGATCGTGGAAAGTCTCGACGAAAACACCACTCTGATCATCATGTCTGATCATGGGTTTGGTCCTTTCCATAAATTTATTCACGTCAATAACTGGTTAATTCAACAGGGCTTCATGAGCATCAAGCCCGATCTACGTTCCCGCTTCAAGCAGACCACTTTCGATATGGGCTTTTCACCCATGAATGTCTACAACACCTTGATGCGCTTTGGCTTAGGCAAGCTGAAACGAGAAGTCGTCCGCGGCCAGGGGCAAGGCCTGCTTAAAACTTTGTTCCTCTCCTTTGCCGATGTAGATTGGAGCCGCACCGTCGCCTATTCCCTGGGAAATGTCGGCCAAATCTATCTTAATGTAGCAGGACGAGAACCCCAGGGCGTCGTACAACCTGGCGAAGAATACGAACAAGTTCGCGCACAGATTATGGAGCGGTTGGCGCAACTGCGCGATCCCGCCACCGGCGAAAATGTAGTTGAATCAATCTATCGTCGCGAGGAGATTTACCATGGCGATCGGCTGGAGCAAGCAGCCGACATTGTATTCATCCCCACCCGTCTCGAATATTTCGGATTTGGCGAATACGAATTCGGCAGCCATAAGATCATCGAATCGATGCAGCGTGGAATTTCCGGCACCCATCGTTTGAATGGTATTTTCCTGGCCTATGGTGCGGCTGTCCAACCCGGCGTTGAAATCGAGGGGGCATCGTTGGTTGATTTGGCGCCGACGATTTTGCACTTGATGAGTGCGCCCATTCCTGATGAGATGGACGGGCGCGTGCTGCACGATATTTTCCAACCAGATTATCGCCCCGCGCCGATCGTGACCAGTGGCGAGTGGTCTCAGTCAGACAATGGCCAGGATGGCGGCCTCACCGAATCGCAGAAACAGGTTGTCGCCGATCGCTTACGCGGACTGGGATATGTCGGTTAAACTAATGGTTATGAATTGTAGCCGCGATTATCATATCGTGTTGAAAGAACACTGATGTTGCAAGAAAATGGGCTAATGAACGCCTTCACTGTCGATCTGGAAGATTGGTTCCAGGGTCTCACCAGCACCAATCCATTGGTGGACCAATGGCCCGCGTTTGAAAGTCGCGTTGTACAAGCAACGCAACGCCTGCTTGCTTTACTAAACGAGCAGCAGGTGAAAGCTACCTTTTTTGTGTTGGGTTACGTAGCGGATGCCCACCCAGACCTGGTAGAAATGATCTACTCACAGGGGCACGAAATTGGCGTCCACGGTTATTATCACCGGTTTGTAACGCGCCTCACTGCGGACGAATTCGCCCAAGAGCTAGATCAGACAATTGAGGTAATTTACAAGATTACCGGCCAATCCCCAATCGGGCACCGGGCGCCTTATTTTTCCCTTAATTCCAGCACACCGTGGGCATTTGACATACTGGAATCTCGTGGATTTTTATATGACAGCAGCGTCTTCCCCATTCGCAGCACGTTATACGGTTTTCCCGAAGCACCACGCTTCCCTTATAAAGTGGGAGGGCACCAACTCTTCGAGTTCCCGGCCACTACGATGTCTATTGCCGGTATAAAATGGCCCATCGCAGGTGGTTTTTACAATCGCGCCTTGCCGTACGCTATGATCCGGCATGGTATTCGCCAGACTAACAAACAAGGAGAGCCGGCCATCATCTATGTTCATCCCTGGGAATTGGATACGGAGCAAGTTTATAGCCAGGTGACTATTCGTGAACGCATTACGCATTATCACGGCCGTCGCAGCTTGCAGAAAAAACTTCGCCAACTCTTGAGCGAGTTCCAATTCGGTACACTGCAAGAGTTGATGCTACAAATGGCAGCGTCCGTCGAATACCAGCCTGACGAATTGACGGTGATATCAACGTGACCTTGATCAAGGAAATTGTCGCAGATAACAGTGTTGTGGTCGCGGACCTCACCGGTGACGCCTGTGAGATATGGGACGCGTACGTCCGTTCAGCCAAGGTTGGCTTGCCGCTGCATCTTTCCGGCTGGCGCCACGTATTGCAAAATACATACGGCTACGAGACAAGATATCTCTTTGCACAATCCGCTCATAACATCGTAGGCGTATTGCCCTTATTCCTTCTGCCAAGTCGCCTCACAGGAAAACGGGCGATGACCATGCCCGGTGGAGTATGTGCCGACGATGAGCAGATTGCCCACTCCTTGATCGAACGCGGCATGCAGCTGGCTTGTGAGGAAAGTGTTAAACGACTGCTCATTCAAGATTCCCGACGGCCGTTTTCGAACCGATTGCGGTCAGAAAGCCAACACGTATATTGGCTGCTTGACTTGCCGTCAACTGAAGAAGAGCTGTGGCAGCGACTGGCTGGTAACATTCGCCGACAGGTTCGCAAGGCAAAACGCAACGGTCTGGAAGTAGAAGTTGGGCGCAGCGAAAAGCACCTTGGGCCATTCTATGAAATATTCAGCCAATTTACCCATCAAGCGGGCACACCTGTGTTTAGTCAGGCATTTTTAAAGCACGTGGTCGATACATTTCCCGATGGTTTTAACATCGCCATTGTGCGGCACGAGCAACAAGCCATTGCCGGCTATTTCCAGTTGGAAATGAATGATTTCGTTTACGGTATGTGGGGAGCTGCCCTGCCGGCTACCCTCCGCTTGCGTCCCGCCTACTTGGCCCTTTGGGAAATCATGCGCGACGCCATAAACAACGGCTTTTCGCATCTGGATATGGGCCGCAGCCCTGCGGAGGCCAACTCCTCGAAGTTCAAAGGACAATGGGGAGGGACTTCTCACCCAATTTATCAGATAACTGTACTGAGCGATGGACAGGATAACGCGCAAAGTATGACGAGTCAGGTACAATCGGATGAACGATTCCGGTTGTTTATGCAGATTTGGCCTAGGTTACCCTTCTCTTTGACACGATATCTAGGGCCCAAACTCCGCTGGCACGTACCGTTTGCCTGAGTATTAACCATGCAGCGATTGCGAAGACTACTTACACTTCAATACTTGACGGTAGCCGGACTCATCGCCATTTGGGTGATGGTACTGGCAGCGTTGCCTGCCCTCCTACCCTTGCAGGCAGCCAGTTGGCTGGCGTTTATCGCTCTACTCATCACCCCTGGTTACCTCCTCGGAGATATAATCACCTGGAAGCTGGACCTGGATGTTGTGGAACGGCTGGCCCTGGCTCTGCCGCTTGGAGTCGCGATTCTTGCCATTCCCGGCATCATCGCCTTGCTACTCCACGTAGACATCCACCAACTCGCCCTGGGTTGGGCGGTCGCCAGCGGCGCTGTGATCATATCCTGGCTCTTCCACGAAGCCATCATATTCAGCCGCCGACCGCGCAGCCAGAACCCCTGGAAAGTTGATGAGATTATCTTGTTGGGCTTGATTCTCATCGCCTTTGTCGCCTTACTGCCAACTCTGAACTTGTATAAGATCGACGGTGACGCTTTTGCAGTCAATTCTTTTTCGGCGGACGCGATAGCCGGTCTGCCGCTCAACGAAACCGAGCCTATCTTCGGCACGGACCTCGGTCCAGGCGTGCGCATGGTATTTAACCAATCGCTGTCACTCTTTTACCTGTGGTCATATTTCTCAGTCATAGGCGCCAACACACTGGTTGCCGCCGCATCCAAGGCGATGCTGGCTTTATGGGCCATTTTTGCTTCATATACATTGGGGAAGGCAGCAGGAAGCGGCAGCCGGCGCTTCGGTTTACTGACCGCAAGCATTTCGTTGTTGATCTATGCGGCCGCCCCCTTCATCCGTGGCGACAACGTGAGCTTGTTCTTCTTCGAACGTATCAATGCCGACAAGTTCATGGTTCCCGTGACTATGCTGCCTATCATATTCGCCTTTGCCATCAGTTTTATTCGCGAAGGGAGATGGCGTGCCTGGATTGCTGCGGCGGCAGCGACGTTTGCCGTATCCACGATCCACCCCTTAATTGCTGCTATGTTGGCCTTGGCCATCGGCGCCTTTGGCGCGTTTCATTTGTTGATGAATTTGCGCCGTAGTTCGGCCTGGTTGCGCGTCGTTGCCCTCTTTGGTCTTATCGCGATCGTTATGGTCCTACCCTTGGTGCAACTGGTGCTCTCTCTGGAAGAAGCGCCGCTGGCCGCTTCTTATCCCAGCTCTTTTGATGGTTGGGATATCGGTGAAAAACAGGTGCCAGTTCTACCTTTTGTCCACGCAAGCAGTCTAGATTACTATGGCCAACTGCCAGATATTGATGAAATGGAAGCGGGCGACGTCTATGAAAGCACGAATCCTTTTCTGATCTGGCGCTTCGCTTTGAACATGGACCGGCGACGGCTGATACTTTTTGATCTAGATCATTACATATCCGATCCCAGTTTGATCATGGAGCCCCCCTATTTCTTGGCTCTGCTGCTCTTGCCGATGTTCCTGTTTCGATTGCGCCGCGACGTTGCCGCTCAGTTCGTGGTCAGCGTTTCGCTTGGGGTGCTTGTCGTCATGTTCAGCCCGGTGATCACCCCGCTGATCGGATCATTTGTCATGCCTTGGATCTTGTGGCGCTTTGTGTGGATCTTGCCCTACGCGTTGATATTTGCCATGGCAGCCCAAATGATCATGGCCGCCGCTGTCCGTGTCGTTGCCCGTTTGCAGAAGATGAGCAGCATTGGCGATCCTGAGGCCAGCGCCAGGACCATGACCCAGTTCGGAACACTGATCTTTGTACTGCTGGCGGTTTTACTGCTCAGTCCGGGCATTCTTAGCAATATTCGGAACCTGAACGGCCGTATGGCCTTCGCCTATTCCTACCCAACACCTGGGGGGATAATCAGCAGGCTAAATGCCGAATTGGCTGCCAATGGCCCGGCGATGGTCCTGGCCGAACAAGATTTGAGTGTGACCATTCCCGCCTATGTAGCCAACGCCCACGTCCTTGCCCATCGCATGCCAACCACCAGCGAAGTCTTCCCGGCTGATCAGCAAGACATTGCCCTACAACGGCTTTTAGACCAGGATAGCTTCTTCAATACGCCCTACCTCACAGAATCGTCTGTCAGCACATTACAAAATTATAATGTTGGGTATGTCGTTGTTCCCAGCGGCAGCGAATTGGATCTGCAGCTGCGTATGGCTTCAGAATGGTTCACTTGGTTGGAAGATCATGAGGCATACACCCTGTACGCAGTAGACAACACGCCAGTCACGACCGAAGCTATTTCTGGTAACACGGCCATGGCCGAACACGATTGGACAAAAGCCAGGCTTCATTTTGAGTCCGCCATCAAAGAAAATGAACAATCGATGTTAGCCAGGGTAGGTCTAGCGGAGATAGCGCAGCGAGAAGGCCAGTTTGATATTGCTTCATCGCTGTTGGAACAGATGATCGCCCAAGAGGACGCGCCAGTCTTACACTACAAACTGGGCCAGCTCTATGCTCAACAGGGCAATGTCGAGGAAAGTATTGGGGAGTTTGATATCGCTCAAGAGATGGCTCCTTCTGTTGCCCGCTATCATGTGGCCCTAGGCGATGCCTGCCTGAGCGATGGCATGGAGCAGTGCGCAGCGGCACAATATCGTGATGCCGTGGAACTGCAAGGTTGGCCCGACGAAGCCTCACGCCTTGTCGCCGAAGCTGATTTGTGGCGACAACGAGACTTCACCGAACGCGCGTTGCCTTTGTACGTTCAGGCAGCCAGGCAGCAAACCAACGAATACAATCTCTTCGTCCTGATCAGCGTCTACCGCGAACTCGGGCTTTTTGACGAGGCAATTCAGCTTGTACGATCAATGCGTGTCTTGTACCCATTATCGGCTGAAGTGATCATTATGCAAGCAGATCTGGAGGCGGCGCAAGGATCATACGACACGGCCGTCAACCTGCTGCGCCATGCAATTTGGCTGCAAGAATTGCAGGTCCAAGAAACAACGGCAACACATCTGGCGTTGGCCCAAGTGTTGCTGGCATCCGGCAGAGTCAATGAAGCCGGGGAAGAAATCGCCTTTGCAGTAAGCCAAAATCCCTATACCGCGGACGGGCATACTTTACGCGGGGAGTTTTTCAACGCACAAGAAGATCAGATCGCCGCTGTCCGTGCCTACCAGCGCGCTTTTGAATTAGATCCAACACAGGTTGGCGTTTACGTCGCTTTGAGTGAGGAATTGCGTCAAAATGGGGGAACGCCCCGCGACGTCATGGTTCTGCTGCAAATCGCTCTGCGCCAAGACTCCGACGAATCCACGTTGCTATTAGCCCTTGGCGACCAATGGCAAAGGTTGGGCGATGCGGAAGCGGCGATAGACGCGTATCAATCAGCTGTGGAACAGTTGGTTCCCTACAGCCGTTCCAACCGCGCACGCCCCTTGGCCTCGGCCGACAGCCGGGCATTTGCCCTCTCGCGCATCGCCAGCACGTACGAAGATCTGGGCGAAATGCAGGCAGCTATGAACTATTACCATTCGGCCGCGGCCGCGGCACCAGCTGCTGCCTGGCCCAGACTTTTATTAGGCGACGTGCTACGCCGGCAAAACGACATAGAAGGCGCCATTGATAGCTACGAGTCCGCTTTAGCGCTAGATAATAATTTAGCCGAAGCCTATATTCGCCTAGCCGATCTGTATTCCGCTTCCGGAGAATCGGAGCGGGCCAAATCTCTTTACCAGCGTGCCATAGAGTTGACCAATCCCACTCTAGCGCAAACGGATCCATACCGCACCTTCGTCAATTGGACAGGTCAAACAGCCTCGCTTGACGCCCTTTTTAGCTCTGATGAGTCGTTGGAACGGAGCAAAATTGCGCCTGCAATTCAGGCCAAAACGACAGGCACATTTACTGCGCAAGACAATCTCCTGAGCGTGACGAATCCCAATGATGTCTTCGCCCTGGGCCAGCTCTATCAGGGTCAGGAGCAAGGCGACCGGGCGCTCCAGCTTTACCTGCAGCGCCTGGAACAAGGCCGAGAAGAGGGTGAATCTTCAACCATAATGGCCCGCTATCATAAGGAGATTGGCGATCTATACCTGGTCCAATATAAGCTGGATGAGGCGATTGCCGCTTATGAAGAATCTATCCGATTGGATAGCTGGTCGCCCGCCGCGCGTCTCGGATTGGCCGAAGCGCTGACGTTAGTGGAAAAACCTAAAGAAGCTGTTGAACAGTTGGAAACAGCCGTTAGTCTCTCTCCAGGAGCGGTTGAAGCACAAATTGCGCTGGCCAATAGTTTGGATGATTTGGGCAAGACGACGGAAGCGATGACCATTTATGTGAACACTGCCAGGAACCATCCCGGCAACGGGCAAGCGACCCTGGCCTTGGCCAGAGCATGGCAGGCGCGTAGTCGCTCGGATCGTGCTGAACAGAGCTTTCAAGAAACCATTGAGAAGAATCCAGGATCTGCCGACGCCTACGTGGGTCTGGCTGAATTACGAATGGATGCTGGCGAATACGAAGATGCTGACTCCTTGCTTAATAAAGCCAGAAATATTGACTACAATAACGTTAGCAGCTACATACGCCTTGGCGAGCTGGAACAACGCCGTGGCAACGCGGACGATGCGCTGAATTGGTACCAGCATGCGGCGACCCTCCCGGCAGCCGATCAGGCGTTAAATCTGACGCTTATCGATTCTCTCATTCGTTACGGCGATTATGAGACAGCACTCAGCTATACCAAGCAGGCGCTGCAACAACGCCCAAGTGACCCTGAACTGCTTCTACGACGTGGTCGTATTGAGCGCATTAAAGGCCATTACGCCGCAGCGTTGGAGTCATACACCAACGCGCAGGTCAACGATCCCGATAATGACCGTCTTTATGTAGAATTAGCCGACCTGTACCTGGCACAGGGTCGGGTGAACGGTGCCCTGGCTTCCTACGAGCAAGCTATCGCCTTAAAGCCCACAGAAGCCACCTACCGTGTGGCTGCCAGCCAATTGTGGGCAAGCCAGGGAGATCCGCAGCGCGCACAGGAACTCGTGAGCGATGGCCTAACGCACGTATCTGATCCCGTAGCTCTCTACAACACACTGGCTACGCTGCAACTACAGCAAGGTCGTCCGGAACAGGCACTTGAATTCTTAAACGAAGGCCTGAGTGAACTGGGTGAAAGCACACAGATGTTCCTGGCCATGGGTGATTATTTTGTTAATCGCGGCAACTTCGAACAGGTCAAAGATCAATTCGATCAAGCTTTGGAATCCCAGCCCGACGTTGCGGACGTTCATGCTGCTCTCGGTGACCTCTACATACTTACCGAAGATTTAGATGAAGCCATTGCCCAGTACCGCAAAGCGATCGCCATCGATCCCGCGACACCTGGTCATTATCTCGCCCTCGGCAATGCTTTCCAGTTAGACGGAAATGTGTCCCAGGCTGAGGATGCCTATCTCCAGGCGCTAACCGCGGCTCCAACACTGGTTGACGGTTATTTGAACCTCGCCAGCCTGTTCCAAGCTCAAGAAAACTGGTCTGAGGCCGCTGAGACCCTTGAACAAGGTCTGGCTATTGCCCCCGCATCCGGCGAGTTGATGACCCAATACGCATCGTTAAAACTGGCTCAGGGAGAACAGGACGAAGCGCTCGTGCTCTTGGACCAGGCTGTAGAGCGTGCGCCTACGGCGGCAACGCTTATCAGGCGGGCTGGCGCATACACTGAACTGGAGATGCTTGCCGAGGCACAAGCTGATTTAGAAGCAGCATTGGTAATCGAACCGGCCGCTGTGGAAGCGCTGGTGGCGCTGGGGGATCTCTCTCAAATTCGGGGCGAAGATATCCGTGCCGAGGAATATTATGTGCGGGCTGCCAGGATAATGCCTGGTGTGCCAACCAGCTATCTGCGTATGGCTACCATTGCCCGAGAAGCGGAAAATCGGGATGCAGTCGTATATTGGAATGATTTGGCCCGCCAGGCTGAACCGGGTGGACTCGCCAGACCGGAAGAGCCGATCACCACGGACGATCAGTAAACATTCGAGTGTATCATGCAAAGAATATTCGTTCATGTGTCGATCACACGGCTATGCGCAGCCACAATTCTAGCACTTGCCATCTTTTTAGCTGCGCTTGTTGGCACAACATCTGCAAATGAAAACGGCAAACTGAGTGACTTGTGGATTGATCTGAGCCTTGGTCCGCCCCTGGTGGAGCTATTTAACGAGAGAGCCCAAGCGGATGACGTCGCCAGGGTTGAACATATTTCTCAGCTCGATCTACTGCAGGAAGTCACGGCCGGCCAGAAGCTTGTCGTCTTTAAGTCCGCTGAAGACGCCATCCGCCTGCTGCCACATATCCATGAAGAAATCGATATCGTGGGCTACAACCTGGAACATGGACCAGCCAACCCTAAGAATGAACAAGAGAACCCCGTGGAAAGCATCCGTCGTCTGCGCCAGGTCGCAGACGAGTACGATCTAGCGGTAGCGCTCGGTCCGGATCATGATTTTGCGATCAGCCACGCCGCAGCCATGGCCCCATATGCGGACTATATCATTCTGCAAATTCAAAAGGTCCAGACCGAACCAGACACTGTTTACGATTTTGTACTGCCAGTTCTTGCAGATGTGCGCCAAGCAAGTCCGGATATAAAGACCAGCGTACAGATTCGTACCGAAGGGGATGTAGATAAGTTACTGGACATGCTTGAACCGTTGCAAGATGAAATCGACGGTATCTCGATCCTCACCAGCGGCGAAACAATTTCGGTAACCGAGGAAATAATGGAAGAGCTGCGCGCCGAACCAATCGTGCCAACACCAGAACCAGTTGAAGCGGATGAAGCACCGGCTGGCGCCGCACCTGCCATCGACGATATTGGATCCGACGACGAAGTCCTGCCGGCCACCATCGTTGCCGCAGTCCTTAATAGCGAAGAAAATCCGGAACAGGAATCGACCAGTAGCATCGCCGATAGCGGTCAGGAAAATGGTGAAGCAAGCAGCGCCAGCCGCGGCCAGGATGGCACCGAAACCAATCGGGCAAGTGAGCCGCTTTCTACCCCAGAATCCAACCAACGTACCGGATCGAATTGGCTGTTTGTAGCCATCGCTTTAATCGCCGGTTTCGCTCTTGGGGCCGGCTACTTCCATTACCGGGCATCCAAGTGATCTACTAAGAGACTGCTATGGATATGGGGCGCAAAGCTTTCACTGAGCTTTTCAAACTGTTCTCGCTGATGAACATAAAGAGTGAGCATGACCCCTTCACGTCTTTGCCAACTATTCCATCGCATTTGACAAACAAGAGCCCTCTTTCGTGTTAACCCCTGAGAATACGACGACCGGCGGTGAGATCAGTCGTTGGGAGATCATTGCACCTGCCCTTCGATCGCGCAACTTCCGCCTCTTCTGGCTGGCGCAGATTATCTCTACCATAGGCACGTCTCTGCAAGTCATCGGCGAAGGCTATCTCATTTACGAAATCACCGATTCCACCTTCTGGCTGGGTGCAGTTGGATTTATCGCCTTGCTACCGGTTGTGCCCATTTCCCTCGCCGGCGGCGTTCTCATAGACCGCGTGCCGCGCCGCAAGTTGATCATGGTCACCCAGTTTGGCCTTTTCTTGCAGGCTGCGGTTTTCGGTATACTGGCCTTGAGCGGTCGTATACAACTATGGCACGTTCTTTTACTCTACTTTGTCTTTGGCGCTTTACTGGCCATTGACCATCCCGCCCGCCGGGCATTTCTTGTCGATATTGTCGATCGCCGTGATCTGGCCAATGCCGTGGCCCTCAATGCCACTATATTCAACATTTCCAGCTTGATCGGCTTCGCTATAGGAGGGATTCTGATCGCTGCCATCGGAGTTGGCGGCACGATGATGATCAACTCGCTCACTTACCTCGTTCCTATCATAGCCTTGACTTTCATACGTGTGACCGATGTGGCTCAAGATCATGAACAGAGAGCTTTCGGCGCTGCGCTGTCTGAAGGCTTTACTACCTTATGGAAGCAACCCGCCATTCTAGGCGTCATCGCTTTGATGGCCATTGTAGGAGGGCTCGCATATCCCGTATTTGGCTTGATGCCCGCCTATGCTGAGGAAGTCATGCAAGTTGGTTCGGTGGGCTTGGGAATATTGCTGGCGGCAGGTGCATTGGGATCTGTGCTGGGCACGGTGGGATCGGCGCGGCTGGGTACCGGTCAACGGGGCCGCAATTTACTTTTGTCCGCTTTGGGGCTCTCCTTGCTGGTCATCGCCTTCGCCCACGCCCCAAACATGTGGGTAGCCTGCCTCATTCTGATCGCCCTCGGTTTCATGCTGCTCATCTTGCAAAGCTTGGCCATTACCCTGGTACAGATTAATACAGCTGATCGCGTACGCGGACGTGTAATGAGCATCTATAGCATGTTGCACGCCGGGGCAGATACGGGAGGAAACCTCGTCATTGGCGCATTAGCTGTGCCATTGGGACTGACGATGGCCCTTACACTGGGTGGCATTGTGGCCCTTTTGTTTGGGATAGCGCTTAATTTTGCCCTGCCCCAAGTGCGCAGGCTCAATTGATGCCTATGAAGAAACGCCGGCTAAGCCACCTGCCGCCTACGGCCGTACCGATCACGTCAAACGATTTGCTCGCCGGATTGCGTAGTTCTAAAGAAACATTAGAGCAATTCCGCATAGCGCTTGCATCCTATTTCGGTATCAGCGGAGACGCTTGCCGCCTAGCTTCCTCTGGCCGCACCGCCCTCTATTGTCTTTTTCAAGGATTGAAGGCTAGGCGACCGGCACGGACGCAGGTCGTTATGCCTGCCTACACCTGCCCCGCCGTTGCTCGCGTCGTCGTCGATCTCGAATTACAGCCCATATTTGTCGATCTCGTCCCAGAGACCATGTGCTACGAGCCAGACGGTTTGGAAGCCGTTGTCGGCGAACAGACCTTGGCAGTCGTGCTGGTCCACCCCTTCGGCATCCCCTTAGCAGTTGGTGAAACCATCGCTTTAGCCCATGAGGCAGACGCTGTGGTCATTGAGGATGCCGCACAGGCCATGGGAGCCAGATGGGATGGGCAGCCCGTAGGCACACGTGGAGATTTCGGCCTGTTTAGTCTGGGTCCTGGCAAGCCCATTTCTACTGGTGGGGGCGGCATCACCGTAGCCAACGACGCCCAAGCCACAGCCGTCTTAGACAGTGGATGGACCCACTTGCCTGAACCTTCAAACCTGGTCTCGGTGACAGCTTGGATGCGTCAGGCTGCCTTCCAACTCGCCTTTCAGCCTCGGGGCTTTTGGGCGGCGACCAAGATGGGTCTGCACCGCGTGGGCAACCATGAGAGTAGCTGGGGCTACACCGTTCAAGGGCTTACGGCGATGCAAGCCGGCGTGGGTCTGGCGCTGCTGCCCCGTCTGGATGCAATCAATGCCCAGCGACGCCGCAAAGCACGCAAGTTGCAAGAAGCGCTCGGCCGTTCTCCCAACTTGCGCTCCATTTTCGTGGCCGAGAAAGCCGAGCCTATTTTCCTGCGCTACCCCCTCCTGGCAGCAAGCGAAGAAGAACGCGAGTCGCTTTACGAAGCATTGTGGGCAGCCGGTATGGGCGTAGGTCGCCTCTACGAAAAGAGCCTGCCGGCCATTTACAAGCCAGGCACCCAGGCAAGCTTCCCGGGGGCGGAGACTATCGCCCGTCGTCTTTTGACCTTGCCGACACATCACAACGTGACAGGCGATGACATCATCAATGTAAAGGTTGTCGCGTCTGCCTGATTAGCCCAGTTGGCCAAACATCGTCACAACCAATCTGCGTCCACGGGCTCGATCACGGTGCTCATTGAGATAGATCCCCTGCCACGTGCCCAAATTGAGACGACCGTTGGTGATTGGAACTGTTACGTTATTACCCAGGAGAACAGCCTTGATATGGGCGGGCATGTCGTCAGGTCCTTCATAAGTGTGCACGAAATAGGGCTCATCCTGTGGAACTGCCTTATTGAAGTAGGATTCCATATCCATACGCACCGTGGGATCGGCATTCTCATTCAGCGATAGCGAGGCTGACGTATGCTGGATAAACAGTGTCGCCAAACCTACCTTGAAACGGCCGATTTCAGGCAGCTGTCCCACGATTTCCCTGGTCACCAGGTGAAAGCCCCGCCGTTTTGGTGCGAGTGCTATCTCTTTTTGTATCCATTCACTCATCGTCCACTATGCTCCATTTTCGCCTCTTGTGCCTTGAGTTTAGCCGATCTCAAGCTTGGACGTTAGTATTTGCCGTGAACAAGGTCGGGACAATTGACCTTTTCGCCCTTCATCCGTATGATGCGCTTCTGTTACCAGTGATCAATATTCAGTCTTAAACCACTGAGTACAGGTCACTGAGCAACTTATATGCGTAATCTGGCAAAAAATTTCACTTTCTTTTGGGCAGCCACCCTTCTCCTCTTTTCGTTGGCCGCTTGCCGTGGTTTTCCCGCTGATGACACGACCAGCACGGCCGATTCCGGGAACTCAACAGCTTCAGCACCTGTGCCAGCCACGGATAGCCTGGACAGCCCGGCAGAAAGCGTGCCCGCCAATTCCTCTATTGTCACTTCATTGCCTTATCCCGGTCCCACTGAAGAAATCCCGCCCACGAAAACACTTCAACCGGATTCCTATCCTGCTCCCGCAACAGTAACGCCGAACGAGCAAGCTCAAAGCGGGATCACCGCTACCGCCAATATTTTCTTGCCTGTAACCTCGGGCTCATCTCAAACCGCAACGCCTCCTCCACCTCCCACGCCGGCGCCCTTACCCACGCTGGATTTCGCCGCAGTGCGCGCTGATTTGCAAGCCAATGGCCAAGATTTAGCATTTGCCAAGATGGGTTTTCACGTAACGTTGCCGGAAGATCGCGATCTGCTGGATGATTGGATGGGTCGTCTTGATCAAGCTGGAGTGCCGCTCTTCATCAAGACAGTAGACAATGCCGAACCCTTATTCCGTGCGCAGGAACTGATGAAAACCAGTGGCGTCCCCCATACCCTGGTTTACCGTTCCACGGGCGGAGTGCCCCATTATGAACTTGAGCCAGCCCTGGCTGCCCAGGTACATTGGCAGGAACACCGCGAGAAATTCCCCGCCGAGCTGGATCCCAGCCTGGTCTGGATCGAGACACTAAACGAGCCCGATCGCACAAAAGCCGAGTGGTTTGGCCAGTTTGCCCTGGAAACGGCGCGCCTGGCCATGGCCGACGGCTTCCGCTGGGCCGCCTTCGGCTGGGCATCAGGCGAACCGGAACCGGAGCAGTGGCAGACGCCTTCGATGTTGGCCTTCCTCCAGTTAGCCGGCGACAACCCCGAGCAACTGGCCATTGCCTTGCACGAGTACAGTTTTCTGGAAGAAAACATCGCACACCAGTACCCGTACAAAGTCGGCCGATTCCTGGAACTTTTCCGCATCGCCGACGAACGAGGCTTCGCCCGACCGACCGTGCTAATCACCGAGTGGGGTTGGGAACACAACAATATCCCTCATGCCGACCAGGCGCTGCGCGATTTACAGTGGGCATCCAGTCTGTACGCCCCTTATCCGCAGGTGAAAGGCGCAGCCATCTGGAATCTGGGAATTGGCTGCTGTTTTGGCGATATCTCCGACCAGGTGCAGCAGATCGTCAATCCGGTGACGGAATTCAGCCTGACAAATTACTTTTCGATCCCGCAGTCACCAAACCAAAAGCCCACCGATCCGGGCCAATTCCAACCATAAATATCAAACAGTGCCAAATTCCGCTTGATAATGAACAACCCCAACCCATTTGTCCAGGTACCCTGGCGTCAATTCCAAGGCCATGAAAGCGTCTTCGGGCACCTCCCACTGACAGGTTAAACCAATCTCGGCAGCCCGTTTGAAACCAAATCTCGGATAAGCAAAACTTTACTCTCCAACTACGGAAATAGGGGCCAATAATAGACGGTCCGCCACCATTTCCCCTCTCTCCATGATGGGCAGCCTTTCGCCTGTTGGCTGGTTGTAGACCCCTATCTCAAGCTGGTATTCTCCAGGCTCTAGATCAGCACCAAGCGGCAGCCGCATATAGCTCATTAGCCGTTCCCCCCCTTCTTTACGCCAGAAGCTAGTCGGATATTCATTGGCGTCAAATCCAGTCACGACCCGCCCATCTTTGTCGAGGAGGTGGGCAAAGATCGTGTATTGCCGCTGCGGTTTGCTTGACAACTGCCAGTGCAGGATCAGTTCCAATGTGTCGGCCGGCGTGAGCTCCGTCGCGTTACGATCATGCCCCAGGAACTGAATGACGTCGCCAAATGCAACAGGTAGTTCGATAGCGTGGCGTAGGCCCTGAATGTCTCCGGCTTCAAAGCTCGTTTCCCAGGACCATACCGCGGGAGCACTGTCTTCAGGCTGCGGGTAACCGCCCCCTCGCCAATGGTAAACTTCAAAAACAGGCCGGTTAAAGCGATCCAAACCTGTGTGTACTTTTTGCAGATCGGCGGCATGGGCCAGCAACCACGGTTGTGGTTGGTTTTCTGCCAGCAATACGTAGATGGCTTCATTTTGTTCGGGCGGCAATGGCAAGCTTTGACGCGCGTCAAACCAATGAATGCCATCATATCGTTCCGGCGCCAGCAAAGCCAGCGTGGGATGCTGCATATATTGCGTCGAAAGATAGAGTTCTCCGTTTGGATCATTTTCCTTGAGGTAATCAGCCACATAAACCATGGCCACGCGACGATCATCGTCATTGCGTACTGTTTCGTGCCATGCGCTAAAGTAGTCCTGGAACGCCTGAAAGGCTAACCAGACTACAAAAAGGATCAAAACGGCCGTGCCCACTCGCCGGTACCGCCAGTTAGTGCGTTTGTCATACCAGGAAATAGCCGCATCCAGCGCAATCGCCGGCAGCACATAAATAGCCGGCAGCACACCGATGGCCCGTTGGTAATAAGGCAGCGACTCCGCCGACAACACCATCGGCAGCAGCATCACACCCAGCCAGATTAACAAAGATAAATAAGCAACTCGCTGTAGACCGTCATGACGCATGGCGCGCCAGAGCGTCAGCACTATACCTGAGAGAAATAGCAAGCCTTCTAGCGGAGTAAAAACCGGTCGCCCGGAAATATTGAAGCGAAAATTGATATCCCCCCATACGGTCCACATGCGCGCCGTTTCGCGCACACTTTGCATCAGTCGTGCGCCCGCGTCCCCTTCTGCCCATTCCGGGGAGAAGACGGAAATCTGGGATGCACGGCCGTAAAAGTCGAGTGGGTTTTGCCAGAAATAATAACCCAGGGGCAGAAACAGAAGGAAGGCCACCAGCCCCATTAGGGCCAGGTTACCCAGGTTGCCATTAACACGTGGGCGGTCGAAAATCCAGGCCAGCACAACGATGATCGCCACCAGGAAAGGAAAAAGACGCACGGCCGTATAAGTATATTGCGTCATCCCCAGAAAAACGCCAGCCATGATGAAATTGAATGTGGAAGAGCGCAGGTAAAAACGACCTCGAGAACCATCTGCCTTCTCTATTCTGGTTTGCCTCAATCCGCGAAATAACAGGAGGATCACCGGCAATTGTATCAAAGGCTGGATCACCGCCCGGTACCCATTGCGGCTGGCGATGACGTGCCAAAGTGAAACGGCCAGCAAAGCCGTGGCCAGTAAACCTACACGCCGTTTGAACAGTTCGCGACCGGTGGCATAGGTCAAGGCCACGGTGAGGATACCCACAAAGGCTGAAAGCAAACGCCCGGTGAAAATACCCTCGCCCAGAAAGAAGAAGAGCAGCGCCTCCAGGTAGACAAACAATGCTTCCCGGCCAGTAAAGGCCGAAAAAAAGGCGGGGAAATACTCACCAGCAAGAACCCCACGCGCCAGGAGCGCCTTCGTCGCTTCGTCAGGGTGCCAGCCAAAAGGGACGCTTGCCAAGCGGAACAGGCGCAGAAATGCTGCCAACAGCAACACTGCCAGCGGGCCAGTTAATTTGCTCAACCGATTGCCCTTCGTGCCCATAGAGCGTATAGCCTATTACGTATTTTGAAATAGGCAAGCCCAACAGGTATGGTAGAAATTCGCAAGCCAAATTGCTTGATAATATTCGCCGGCGCCGATTTTATAATCCTTCAAGCGCCAATGCGCCCAACAGCATCATGCTTTTGCGACAAGATCGGGAAAGATGATTGGTGATTGTGTGGTTGTTAGGCGACTTTAGAGGCACAAGCTAAATTCCGTTGATAACAGCCGATGCTCCTGTCGTAAGCAAGTTGGAACCGGCGATCTCGATCTGCTTTTGCTATCCAGCCTCTCCTGAGGAAACCAATTCGAATACAAAGCTGCTCTGGGGTGGCAGCGTATCTATAGGTTGGTAGGAATCAAAACCACCAATCTCATTGACGCTCATCAGTGCGGGATCGGCCGTTCCGAATAACATTCGAGGTGTAAGATCTTCACTCAATGGACCTTCCAATAACGAAAGCCCATAATCGTCCACCGCATCCTCGGAAAAGTTAATCAGCACAAGAAGCGCTTCTTCTTCGGTGGTGCGCAGATAGGCATATACATCGCTAGAGTCCGTCTCCACGGGTGTCCATTGCCCTACGCGCAGCGCTTCATGATCATTGCGCAAATGAATAAGCGATCGGTAGTGGCTCAGCAGCGAGCCGGCATCATCCGTTTGATGGGCTACGCTGCGTTCCTCATAATCTTCAGCCGGATACCGCCACGGCCGTCCCTCAGTGAAGCCTACACTTAGCCCATCATCGTGGCGCCACTGCATCGGCCGTCTTATATCTTCGTCCGGCTTTGTGCCCATCATACCAATCTCTTCGCCATAATAAACAAAGGGCACGCCAGGTGATGTCAACAACCAGGTTGCCGCCACTTTTGCCTTGTTTTCATCCCCACCCAGGCGCGACATCACCCGGTTCTGGTCGTGATTGGTCAAGAAAGTAGCATACTGCCCTGGAGGAAAGCTCTCTACGACAGTCTTCTGTTCCTTGCCTACCATGGGCGCCAGTCCGTTGTCAGCGCTGTTCAAAACCGCCTGCGCCAGGTCAAATTGAAAGGCGATGTCCACCTCGTCGCCCGTATATTTGAGCACTTGCTGCGTGCCGGTCCACGCCTCACCCACGGCCAAGGCATTGGGATTCACATCTTTGTAAAAAGTGTAGAAACCTTTCAACCACTCGTGCGTGCCCTGCGTGTTCTCTTGCAGTTGTCCGTTTTCGACGATGTGTTTGATCGCATCCAGCCGGAAACCATCAACCCCCATATCTTCTAACCAATAACGCGCAGCCTCCTGTATAGCCTCCGTCACTTCCGGGTTTTCATAGTTCAAGTCGGGCATGCCATCCCAAAAAAGGGCATAGTAATAGCCCTCAGGTGTTTGATGCCACACCTGTTGCCCTTGCGGACCACGGTAGCCCGGGTCCTCATCCTCCCATACGTACCAAGCTCTCTTTTCAGAATCAGGATTGCGCGATGCTTCAAACCAGGGGTGCTCGCTTGAGGTATGGTTGGTGACCAGGTCAACGATGACACGTATACCGCGGCTTTGTGCTTCTTCGATCAAACGCCGGAAATCCTCTCCCGTGCCGTATTCTTCATCCACTTTGAAGTAATCGACTACGTCATATCCATGGTAGCTGGGGGATTCCATGATTGGCATCAGCCACAGTCCGGTTACTCCCAGGTCATCCGTTGTATTTGGGTTGCCATCGTTGAGATAATCAAGTTTTTCGATCAAACCATTGATATCCCCGACGCCGTCCCCGTCGCTGTCGCTGAAACTGCGTACAAAGACTTCATAGAACACGACGTCGTTCCACCAGGGTATGCCCAACGTTCCTTTGTAGAGAGAGTCCGGTGCAACAATTGGCGGCGAAATCGGTTCGGTTGTCGGCTCAGGGACGGCCGTTGTCGGTGCAGGAGTTTGATCGGCTCCCCTCTCTTCACCAACGCAAGCGGCTAGAATAAAAATAGTCAGTAAGCTTGGAACGACAGCGTGAGAATAAACCCGCTTTATCATCACTATTCCTCTTGAGGTGCTAGGCATTTTGCTACATTGCAGGGTGCGATATTCTTGGCAAGAAATGCCTGGCACCCGGCACGTACCAACCAACAAAAAAGGGGCACAACGCGTACCCCCTTAGCAATAAACCAAATTACAAACTATCTGCCACCAGCGCCCAGCAATCTTCTAATCACTGAAAACTGATTACAGACAACTGATACCTGTCACCTATCCCTTCACAGCCCCCGTAGTCAAGCCACCAACGATGTAATCTTGTAAGAACAGATAGAGAACCACAATTGGAATAGCAGCAATTACAGCTCCTGCACAAAAGACGCCCCAATTTGTGGCAAATTGTTGTGCTTGCAATTGGTAAAGACCAACCATCACAGTGAAGCTATCATTGCTCTTAAGTAAGACGCGCGCCAGGAGGAACTCACCATACGTGCTAATGAAGGTTAATAGGGCGACGACGACAACCACGGGCCGCACCAAGGGGAAGATCAACATCCAGAACGTTTGCCAGTGGGTGGCGCCGTCGACCATGGCCGACTCGTCGATGTCAATAGGCACGGTGTCGAAAAAACCCTTCATAAGCCAGATATTGATGCCCATGGCTCCACCCAGGTAGATGAACCCAAGTCCGGTGAGCGTATTGAGACCCAAGAAGGGGATTTGGGAACCTAGTTGCTGCACGATAGCGAAAATAGCGACCATGGCCAGGATTGCGGGAAAGACCTGGATGAGCAGGATGCTCTTGAGCAAAGTGCCACGACCGTAGAAGCGAAAGCGTGAAAAAGCAAAGGCGGTCGTGGTTGTGATCAGGACGGAAAGAAGTGTAACGCTTACGGAAACTTTGAGCGAATTCCACATCCACGTGCCAAACTTAAGCGTTGGCGAACTTAAGAGCTCCTGGTAATTCTTCAGGCTGGCATTTGCGGGGATCAACGTCTGTGAGGCCAGATTGCCAACAGGATTTAGTGAAGCGGAAACGGCCCAGGCCGCCGGAAATAGGGCAAAGAAGATCATCACAATAGCAATGATCATGCGTATAGTTTTGCTTATCCTTCGGCTGCGCGCTGCGCTAGGGAGTGATTTCTTAGTCGTTGTTACAGTGCTCATTTTATGCTGCCTCCTCCCACATATTGGTGTAGCGGAACTGGAATAACGTTATCAAAATGACGACGACAAAGATAATGATGCTGATCGCCGCCGCAAAACCGAAGTCTGCGCCGCGGAATCCGGCAAACGCCAACTTATAGACATAACTTATCAGGATATCAGTATGACCAATCGGAGTCGCCGCGCCGGCAATCGGTGGGCCACCCGAATTGTACAGGAAGATGACATTAAAATTGTTAAAGTTGAAAACATAAGAGGCAACCAAGAGAGGGCCCACAGCAACAAGCAGTAAGGGCATCGTTAGCTGCCAGAACTTTTGCCACGCGTTGGCGCCATCGACGTCAGCCGCGCTGTAAATATCCTGCGGGATGCCCTGTAAGGCGCCGCTGCAAACGAGCATAAAATATGGGTAACCCAGCCACAAGTTTACGACCAAGATACCGACCTTGGCCCAGAAGGGATCCTGAAACCAGGAAGGAGACGAACCGAAAATATTAACCAGCGTCTGATAAATGACACCAATTGGTTCCATAAACATTCCGCGCCAGATGAGGATGGTTACCAAGCTAGGAATCGTATAGGGAATGATCAGCAGCGAGCGAATGATCCTGTTGCCCGGTAAGTCATTAAAAAGCATTGCTGTAAACAAGCCCAGAAAAAAGGTAGTCAAAACGGTCATAAAGGGAAATATGAAGTTCCAGATGGTTACAAGGACCAGCGGGCCGGCAATCGCCGAACCGGTGAAGAAACGCGTGAAGTTTTCCAAACCGACTCCTACCCAGAATCCTGGTGGCACTGTCGAGCCATCAGCCGCGGTCCAGGTGCCCTTTACATCATTGTAAACAACTCCGGTGGCTGTATCCGTGATCATGTCATTTTCCTCGTTATAAATGTAACGCTGTACCGTTGTAGAGGCGCTGTCGAGGTTGTTAATCCTAACAATATCCTCGCCTTCACCAAAATCAATTGCCCCTAGTTGATCGATAATAGGTACCGTCTGCAGACGGGAGAGACGCGTATACCCGTCCAGTTCTATCGGAATGCCATCCTCATCCAACGGGCCGAATTGGGAGGGATCAACGATCACTTCCGGTTCTTCACCGGGTTTGGCCAGAAGCGTCGTGCCATCTTCGTGAATCAGCCATAAGGCAAAATCACCATCTGGCGTTTGAAAAGCTGTCCAACTAAATGCAACTCCCCCTTCTGGAAGATACATTTGCCGTTCCAATGTTTCAATCGATTGCTGTTTGGTTAGCAAATGCCCATCGCCGTAATTGGTAAAAGAGATCCAGAATGTATACAAGATGGGGTATACTGACAGGAGGGCCATCAGCGACAGTCCAATTGCCATCCAACGCAAAGGATACATCCCCTTGCGCAGAAAAACGATATTAAGAAAGATGGTGATTAGGGCAATCATGACCGCTAGTGGCCAATACCCATCACCGACCAAATTGAAGATTAACCAGACTGCAAAGACATCAAAGATGCCCAGCAGAAGCATACGAATAAGCATCCCGCCTACAGTTGCTGAGGGCTGGCTCTTTCCAGGCTCCTCAGAGGTTATCGTCGCCGCTGTACTACTCATCGACCTTCCCTCCAGAAAGACAGAAGCCGGGGTAGGACAGTGTCCAACCCCGGCTTCAAAGACTTACATCATTGATCTATTGTTTAAGCTAAATCTTTATGATCCACCGGCAATTGCATCGCGTATCTGATTGGCGGAGTTCGTGAAGGTTTCCGTTACATCTTCACCGTTCATGACCAACTGCAAACCATCTTTCCAGGAACCCCACACAGAACCCATCTGCGGGATGGAGGGCATGGGCTGGGCATTCTCCCCGGCTATGCCGAAGGCGGCCAGATCGGCATCATCTATAAGTTCTAGCGTGGGAAGCCAGGCAGGGATACGCGGATCCTGTGCCTGGAAGTCAGCCATAACTTCGTCAGTGGCCACTAACTCGGTCAGGAAAGTCTGGGCCAGCAGTTGGTTCTCACTCTGGGCATTCACCACAAAGCCTTGTGCACCCAGGAAGGGCGCACCATCACCATATGGCCCGTTCGGCATCGGATCGACAGAGAAGTTAACACCGGCGTCGCGGTATTCACCAAGCGCCCAGGGACCATTAGCAATGAAAGGCATACCGCCTTCGGCAAAGAGGGCATTTGCCGTCGCGTAATCGAGCGTTGTCGGTATGTATCCGTCGTTTACAGCTTGTTGAAGCCATTCGCCCCAAGCGATGAAACCAGGACTGTCAAGGCCTATGTCATCAGGCAAGTAGTTGCCGTCCGCATCCAGGCCAAATAAATAGCCGCCAAAGGCGGTGTGGAAACCGTGCGTGGCGTATTCACTAGGCAAGACAGTTACGGATTGAATGGCCCCTTCTTCCATCAAAGGACCGCCGACTTCCAACATCTCCTCCAATGTTGCTACTGGGTCCGGTACCAGATCAACATTGCGGATCAGACCCACGTTCTCAGTCGCATAAGGCAGCGCATACAACTCACTGTTGTAATTGAAAGCTTGCAGAGCGTTCGGCGCTATGTTATCCACTTTGTCTCCGAGGTCTATTGGCGTAATCAGACCACCTTCAACATACTGGCCGATCTGATCATGGGCGGTAATAAAGATATCAGGCCCTTCACCAGCGGGAATGGCAACACGCGTCTGCTCGAGCATATCTTGAATCTGTACCTGCTCCAGGACAATTTCTACGCCAGCCAATTCGGCAAAGTCATCTACCAGTGTTTCCAATACGGGTATACGTTTGTCGTCAGCCCAGATGGTCAAAGTAGCAACCGTTTCAGCAGGGGCTTCTTCAGCCTCTTCTTCCACAGGCTCTTCAGCCTCTTCTTCCACAGGCTCTTCAGCCGCTTCTTCTTCCACAGGCTCTTCAGCCGCTTCTTCTTGAGCAGGTGCCTCGGCCGGTGCTTCGGCATCTTCTCCTCCTCCGCCACATGCGCTAAACAACATGGCACCTATTAGAAGGGCGATCAAAAGTAAGAATAGTTTGTTATTTCTCATCTGTCTCCTCACTTTAAGTAATATGTATCTCGGCAATTTCGAAAATTGATACTTGTTTTGGGTCCACTAGATCTATATGTATCGCTACACCTCCATTAAACGATGCTTATCTAACCTTCAGCGGCAAAAACCAATTGTAGTGCACAAAAAAGCAATTGCCAATATGCCGTTATCTCCGGCACTGGTTGATTTTGCAAATGGTGAAGCGGGCCAAGGATTTGGGCATGGGCGTCCTGATCGACTTCCACTACTCTAATTTCTGGGCTGACCCGGGACGCCAGGACAAACAAGCAACTTGGGCTAGTTATGACCTGCAACAGCTAGAAACAGCGGTCTACGAGCATACGGCCAATGTGTGCAGCGCCCTCATCGCGCAGGGGACATCGCCTGATATGTTGCAGATTGGCATTGAGATCAACGGCGGTATGCTGTGGCCGGAAGGGGCGCTGTCTACTTACGGCTGGCTATCTTTTACCGAGCTGACTGGGCTGTTTAAACAGGGGGTTAAGGCGGTCAACGATTGTTCACTTGAGACGAAAATCATGCTGCACCTGGCAGAAGCTGGCAACTATGGCCTGCTTGAGTGGTGGTATGGCAATATTATCGAGGAAGGTGTGCCGTGTGATGTTATGGGACTATCCTACTACCCATTCTGGCACTGCACGCTGGAGACTCTGCAAAATACATTGAACAGCATCGCCACCCTTTACAATAAGGACATCGTCATTGTCGAATTTGCTTAACCTTTCAAATTGGCCAATGATGATTACCTTGAAAACATCGTCATCGATAGAAGCCAGTTTACACCCGGTTACCCAGCTACACCTAAAGGGCAACGGGTAATGACACGGAAGATCATGAACATCGTCAGTGAGATTCCCGATGATCACGGACTCGGTGTCTTCTATAGGGATGCGACGTGGACGGCAATGGCTGGGGTCCGACCGACCCAGCTCTGGCAATGGGTGGGCAAACCAGGCGCTCTTCGACTTTAACGATGGAGCGCTCCCTGCTTTGCTGGAGTTTCAAGGCAAAAGGAGCTACGCTGCCGTTCCCAAGGGCGGCAAGCAATAGCTAAAAGGTCAACGTGTCCAAATTCTGCCAGTTTTCCGCGACTTTGGAAACGCCATGATAAAGGTCCCCGGATACTGGTAAGAGAACAGGCTTTTTATAGTCACACTCATGGAAATGATTGCCACTTAATATGTCTTAGGCATAAATTATCGCTATTATTGCAAAATGTGTAATGCTGCAATTGTGACAAAGAAACTGCAAATGCAGATTCAGTTATGTTCAATCGATGACTAGCTCAGGTTGTTAATAAGCAAGTCACTAAATTAGGAAAATTGTGAAGATGTTTGAACCTAAGTTCTTTTGGCATGGGGCCGATTATAATTTCGAGCAGTGGCTTGACTATCCTAATGTATTGACTCGCGATATCGAATTGATGAAAGCAGCTCGCTGCAATGTCATGAGTATAGGCATTTTTTCTTGGGCGATGTTGGAGCCTGTTGAAGGAGAATATGAGTTTGGTTGGATGGACGGGCTTATGGACAGGCTGGCTGAAAATGAAATTGGGGCGATTCTAGCCACACCAAGCGCCGCTAAACCAGCGTGGATGTCCCAAAGTTATCCGGAAATTCGCTTGGTGGATGAATACGGCCGTCGCCACCCCCATCATTTGCGCCATAATCATTGCCCAACTTCACCCATTTACCGGCAAAAGGTTCGGCAAATCAACACCCTTTTGGCGGAACGGTATCGGGACCATCCCGCCTTGATGATGTGGCACGTTTCCAATGAATATGGCAATCAGAACTGTCGCTGCGAGCTTTGTTTGCAAGCATTTAGAGAATGGCTGCAGATGCGTTACGGATCTTTGGATGCTGTGAACAAAGCATGGTGGACAGCTTTTTGGAGCCATCGCTATACCGATTGGTCACAGATAGAGCCAGTAGATCCTTCTGTGCATGGATTAATGCTGGACTGGATGCGTTTTGTTAGTGATCAGGTCTTGGATTTCTATTTGGCGGAGAAAGAGCCGTTACAGGAGATAACACCCAATGTTCCTGTTACAACTAACTTTATGTGGCCAAATGTAGGATTGGATTACTGGACGTTTGCATCGCATGTAGATGTCATCTCTTGGGACAGCTATCCACGTTGGCACAGCGAAATTGAAGATTGGCGATTGGCGGCAGATACGGCGTTTTTTCATGATTTGCATCGCTCTTACCAGCAACGGCCTTTTCTCCTGATGGAATCCACGCCAAGTGTGACCAATTGGCAGGGTGTCAGCCGTCCTAAAAGGCCCGGTATGCACGTATTGGCTTCGCTTCAGGCCGTGGCCCATGGCGCCAATAGCGTCCAATATTTTCAGTGGCGGCAAAGTCGGGGAGGTGCAGAGAAGTTTCATGGGGCGGTGGTCAGCCACGCCGGGCGTGAGCAGACGAGAACGTTTCAAGAGGTAACGGCCGTTGGCGAATTACTCGCTCGCCTTGGACCAGTTCTGGAATCGGTCAACCAGGCAGATGTCGCTATCATTTATGATTTGCAAAACGAATGGGCACTAGATATGGCTCAGTTACCGCGCAATAAAGATAAAAATTACCAGGAACGGTGCTTGGCTCATTATCGACAGTTTTGGCAGCAAGGTGTGACCGTAGACATTATTAACAGTAACTTTACTGAGTTTTCGAATTACAAACTGGTGGTTGCGCCGATGTTGTACCTTCTGCAAGAAGGCGTCGCCGAGTGGCTGTGCGAATATGTACAGGCTGGCGGTACGCTTGTAACGACCTACCTAACAGGTGTAGTGAATCAAAGCGATCTCGTTTTTATGGGTGGCTCACCCGGCCCGCTCAAAGATCTGTTAGGCATTTGGGTTGAAGAGACAGATGTATTATTTGACCATCATCAGCAGACAATTCAATTGACCAATAAAACGCTTTCGGGCGCAAATTATCCGGTTAAGCATTATGCAGATATTGTGCACTCTCAGGGGGCCGAGGTTTTTGCTGTCTATGAGCAGGATTTTTATGCGGGATCGCCAGCCATCACGGTTAACCAGTTTGGGAAAGGTCGGGCTTACTATCTTGCGGCTAGATATGACGATGGTTTTTTAACAGATTTTTATGGTTGGTTGGCTAAAATGTTGGGCTTGAAAACGGCCATCGTCCATCCATTGCCGCGCGGTGTCACCGCACAGGTTCGCACAAAGGACACAGAAAAGTTTATATTCCTACTTAACTTTGAGCCGATACCCCAAACGATTAAACTGGATGTTCCGGCAGCCGTTGATGCCCTCTCAGAGCAAGTCATTACGGATGCCTTCACAATCGCCGGATATGGATTTCGTATCTTAAAGCTAGCGAGAGGGATAGTTTAGTAAGCAACTCTCTTAACTACCAAGATCGTCAAATCATCCGCCTGATCCACCGAACCGGTGAAATTATCTACGGCCGTCACTATCATCTGTACAATCTCTTGCGCGTTGCAATCCCCTGCGGCGACCACGGCCGCTCTCAACCGCTCTTCGCCAAAAAAACGCCCCTCTGCATTCCGCGCCTCGTTAACGCCGTCGGTATATAGCACCAGAGCATCGCCAACCCCCAAGATCGTCTGCTCCTCGCCGAAAGAAACACCCCTAAATGCGCCTAACAAATAACCTTGCGCCAGCAGCTCTTCAACCTTCCCACTTGCCCATCGCAGGCAAAGGGGTGGATTATGCCCCCCATTGGCGTAATGCAGCACTCCCTTCTCTAGATTCAAAACAGCATAAAAAGCGCTTAAGAACAACGGCGACCGATTATCGCTAAGAATCAATTCGTTGACCCGTTGCAAAACAGTTGCTGGTGAAGGCCCTTTTCCCGTTTCTGCCCGAATCAGTGTGCGCGCCACGGCCATCATCAAGGCCGCCGGCACCCCTTTGCCCGTGACATCGGCAATAACCAGGCAAAGCTTTTGCAGATCTTCTGCTGGCCTGATGAAGTCATAGAAGTCTCCTCCAACCTGCCACGCAGATTCATAATGTGTCGCAAACTGCCAACCTGGGAACTGCGGCACTTGCTGCGGCAGCAGCGCCAGTTGCATCTTTCGCCCAATAGCCAGCTCACGCGCCAGCGCTCGCCGGTTCACCTCCAATTCCGTCCGTCGTCGCAGCCGCGCCGATATGATTGTCATGACCCGCGTAGCGAAGCCCGGATGCTGGCGTACAAGGGTGGCGAAGCGCAGGCGGTCGATGGGAATCAAGGTGGATTCGCTGACGGCCGTTACTGTACCATTGCGCGGTCGATTTTCCACCATGCCCATTTCGCCGAATAGATCTCCAGCCGTCAGCCTATCGATTTCGCTCCCGTGCAGAGTAAGAAGCAGTTCCCCCTGCACAACGACATACATCCTGTCCGCATAGTCGCCAGTGTGAAAAATGACCTCGCCAGCCGCATACGTCTGGCGACTCGCAGCATCACTAAATAAGCCAAATCCATGCAAGGATGTCTTCTTGGTCATTCAACCTGCACGCCGTTTACATTCTAGAATTTCAACAAAAACAAATCTCTCTGCCCGCCTTAGCCGAATGAAGCAACGGCCGTCTCCTCATCCTCGAAAATCGGCATGATATCGCTAAAACCTGCGGTATCGAGCACCTTACGTACCAGAAGCTGCGGCCTGAGTAGCTTGAAGTGCATTTCCGGGCTATCCGCGCTATCCAAATCGCGAGAGATAGCGTGGAATGCGCCCCAACCCTCCTCAGCATCCTCCAGTGTCTCCCCGCGCATGATCAGGGCCATCCTGTGCAGGGCAACCAGGCCGGAGCTGGATACGAAGCTCACATTCTCAAGATCGAGCAGCAGGTCACGCGTTCCTTCCGTATAAAGCTCTTGCGTCTGTGCAATCAGCGACCCATAATTTGATGCTTCCAACTCCCCTTCCAACCGGATCACCGTCACTGGTACACGTTCCTCTACCTTATCAACCGTTACATTAATCATGATAATTTATCTCCTTGTCTTACGCACGGTGCCGTTTCCAAATCAGACAATTCGCTTCAACAAGATCAACTCGTTTCCTCCGCGGGGGTCTCTGCAGTAGCTCAACTCATCACAAAAAGTGCGCATTATATGCACACCCATGCCACCAAACGGCCGTTCATCCAGGGGCCGCGTCATGTCTGGACTGGGCACTGTCGTCGGGTCAAATCCAGGGCTGTAATCAAGCAGCGTCACCGTGATCCTATCTTCACTGCAAACAACCGTCACCTTGATTTCCCCCAGCTCGTTCTGATAGCCATGTCGCACGATATTGGCCGCTGCTTCGTTCACGGCCACGATTAACTCGTCTACGGCCTCGGCATTACATCCGCCAGCGACGGCCGTTTCACGTACGTAGCGCCTGATCTGGCCCAAATCGCCCAAGCTCACATTGTGGAAAACACATTCCGCTCCAATATTCATGGCTACTGCGATTGGATGATACTTGAAAGAAGCTGATCGTGTCAATTGCATCACGCAGACCGGCTGCCAGCGTGCCGGCAGATTTTATGCGTGGATGTTTGTGGAAGGCTTGGCCGGCGCATCGCCAATATCAGCGGGCTCGCTCCGAGAACGACGGTGCCAAAGCAAAAATGCCACCAATGTCACTCCAGCCAGTATGATCAGCCCTATTGGCAGGAAGAGGATATTTTGTGGCGATTCCCCATATTGGATGGTATGCTGTAAATTGGCTTCTAGTCTCCCTAGCTCTTGTTCAAATCCGTCCGGCCATTTCACCAGTACATCGCCAACTTCGGCACTGCCCAGGCCAAAGTGCAGAATCAACGAATTGCCGGCCCCCAGACTGGAACCGCTTTTCACCTCTTGCATCTGGCTACGGCCGTTGCCGTCTGTTACGACAACGCGCGCTCCTACCGCATCACGGTTGACGGGTCCATTGCCAACCAACTGAATCGCCAGCCAATTATGGCCTTGAGCCTCCGAGGACTCGTTGCGATACAGCAGGTAGCCATCATCATAATTACCAATCACCAGGTCCACACGGCCGTCCTGGTCATAGTCAGCATAAGCCACGCCCGTACTCGGCCCTGTATCGCCAGCCCCACTGGCCTGCCCCAAGTCGGCAAAGCTGCCATCCCCATTTTTCTCAAACAGCACATTGGCCGCTGACCCCCTTCCAACCCTTCCATCACCGCCAGATAGAGATCGAGCCAGCCATCGTTATTGTAGTCGAAAAAGAGCGATCCCCAGGCCACAGCGGCTCTCTCCACAGTAGCATCTACGGCTAGATTGGCAAAACTTCCATCGCCTTGATTGCCCAATAGAGTCATCGGTCACGCGTTGGAAAAATAAAAGTCCAGATCGCCGTCTGCGTCATAATCGGCCGTTGCCAGCCCCATGCCCATCACCGTCGTGTCAGCGCCAGCCTCTTCTGAGACATTGGTGAAGCAATGATGCTCGCATCCGGACCCGTCATTGCGCCACAACACATTACCTATGTCATTGATGAACTCGTCGTTGACCAGGTAGATATCCGGATCGCCGTTATTGCGATAGAGAATATTGGGACCGCCAGAATCCGTTACATAAATATCCAGCCAACCGTCTTGATCGTAATCCCCCCATGCTTGGCCAGTTGTCTTGCCATCCCCGTGTCGCGGCGCGACAAAGCCGGACGCCTTGGAAACGTTACGAAAGGGCGGGGAATCTGAAGACTCTTGGGCAAAAGTCGGTTAAGTAAAAAGAAAAAGCGCCAGAACAACGCCAAAAAGTCGCCACATGCTCAATCGCGCAATTTAGCACCCAGGTTTCTTTGAAGCTGTTTGAGGATACGCTGGCGCTGTTTGTAGACATCCTTGTCCGTCAAGGTCTTAGTGGGCGCCTGGAAGGTCAAATGATACGCCAGGCTCTTTTTCCCCGCCGGGATCTGCGTTCCTTCATAGACGTCAAATAGATCAACTTGCTTGAGCAGAAAACCGCCCGCCTTGCTTAACGCTTCAGTCACATCGGCCGCCGGGATATGTTGGTCAACAACCAGAGCCAGGTCTTCATGTACGGCAGGATAAGGGGAGATAGTGTCGAAGTGGTGAGCCGAAATCAGATGATCCAGTATGGTCGCCAGATCCAGATCGGCGGCCATCACCGGCTGGTTGCGATTTATGCGCACACCATAGCTTTCCGCAACCAGGGGATGCAATTCGCCCATAACGCCCAACTGCATCTCACCCAGATTAATCCGAGCTGTACGGCCTGGCCGGTACGTTGGATGGTTCGTTGCTTCATAACGCACATCCAGGTGCAGTCCGGCGAACAGGCTTTCAATGACGCCCTTGAGATCAAAGAAGTCCATTAGGTTCGCCTGTGCAGGCTCTCGCCAATGGCCACTGTTGCGCGGCCCGGTCAAAACAATTGCCAGTCGAGACAGTTCATCCGGCAGTATTTCATCTTCTTGCACCAGATAAACCTCACCAATTTCAAATAACCCGATTCTTTGCTGGAAACGGCTGTTATCAGCCACAATTTCCAGTACGGACGAAAGCACACTATGACGCATCACCCGCCGGTCGATCGATATCGGATTGGTCAACGTCACAAAAGGCCGGTCATTCTCCGGCACACCGCTGCCGGGAGGGATGAGCCTCGCTTCGCGTTCCTGCGCCGTCAGCCGGTAGGTCATAATCTCCTGCAAGCCTAACTGTACCAGTATGTCGCGAACCTGCTCTTCCCGTTCCAATTCAGGGTTGCCTCTTTGGGGTGGCAAGACGTCGGCAATGATCGTCGAGGGAATATTGTCATAACCAACCATGCGGCAGATTTCTTCCACTAGATCGTGGGCGCCTTCGATATCCATACGGTGATCGGGCACCGTTACCATCAAGTGGTCACCATATGGTTCCACTCTGAACTCGAGTCTCTCCAAGGTGACAGCTATCTCCTCCGCATTTAGATTCAATCCGCTCAATTGCCTTGCATATCCTGGATCAAGCTCAAGGGTCAAGATCTCGGGCCGTTCAGAATAAGTATCCACAATTCCATCTAGAACCGTTCCGCCGGCCAGTCGTCGCATCAGTTCCGCCGCACGCTTAGCTCCCAGCAATGCCTGGCTGGGATGTACTCCGCGGCTGAAGCGGAACGCCGCATCAGTATGAATGCCTAATTCCGTGGCGCTGCGGCGGATATTGATAAAATTCCAGGCAGCTGCCTCTAATAATACGTTGTTGGTCTCTGGCTTTATTTCGCTGTCGAGTCCACCCATGATTCCTCCCACGCTTAGATTACCGAGCGGATCGGTCACTAAAATGGCGTGATGCGGCAACTGGTGCTCAACGCCATCCAGAGTGGTTAGCGTCTCTCCCTCCTTTGGCAAACGCGTATGAATGTGAATGGGGCCATCCGGATCGTATTGATCGGCCCGCTGACGCAGGAAATCATAGTCAAAGGTGTGATTAGGCTGTCCCATTTCCAGCATCACATAGTTGCTGATGTCGACGACGGCATTGATCGGCCGTTGTCCGGCCAACCGTAAGCGATGCTGCATCCAATAGGGGCTCGGTTTCTGCTCCACCCCATTGATAACCAGAGCGACAAAACGGGGATTGAGCGTTGGCTCATCGGTGCTGATAGTGACACGGCCGTCCAACGCCGGACCTTCCATCACCACATCATAATTGGGATAGCTCACACTCTGACCCGTCAAGGCCGCGTATTCCCGCGCTACTCCCACGATCGAGGCGCAGCGAGCGATATTGGGGATAATATCAATCTCCAGGATCGCATCGCCTAATACATCCTGCACCGGCGTGCCAGCCACATAGTTGGGCGACCAGGCGTCCGCGACCATGATGATGATGCCTTCATGCTCTTCGCTGATGCCCAACTCTTTTTCTGAGCAGAGCATGGCATCATTGTAAATGCCGCGCAAAGCGCGTCCTTTCAGTTTGCTCTTCTTACGTCCTTCTTTGTGCCCATCATAAAGCGTCGCCCCTTCCAGCGCCAGAGGCGAGTAAAGATTTAACCCGCTGATGTCTCCTTTGCCCACAAATGGGAATAAATTCGGAGCGCCGGTCACGACAACCTTAAGCGCTTCAGCACCATACTCAACGGAAGCCAGAACAAGCCGATCGGCATCGGGGTGCTGCTCCACCTTGTGAATGTGCCCCAGTAGGATCTTGTCTCGTTCCCAGACAAGGTCAGCACCCTGAATACCGGTACGCAAGATGTGCTTCACCTCCAAACCGGCGTTGGTCAAGATATTAGCAACCTCGCTAACCTCGAGCTTGATGTCCACATAATCACTTAGCCATGATAAGGGTACAAGCATAAGTAATCTCCATTTTTACCCACTAGTTGTGGTCTTTAATAGTGCGGCCAGTCCGGGACCGTGTCACCTGGCATTCCCAGGCGCGGTCAAGAGACCGGCCGGAGCTATTATTAAAACTGTTGCAAGAAACGCATGTCGTTGGCCCAGAACTGGCGAATATCGTCTATACCATACTTAAGCATGGCGATTCGTTCCGGCCCCATTCCAAAAGCAAAGCCGAAATACTTTTGTGGATTATAGCCGCCATTACGCAGCACGTTTGGATGAACCATGCCGGAGCCCAATATTTCCAGCCAGCCAGTATACTTACAAACCTGGCACCCCTCACCTTCGCAGAGAAAACAGCTTACGTCCATTTCGGCGCTCGGTTCGGTGAAAGGGAAATAGCTGGCGCGAAAACGCGTTTGCCGCGCTTCCCCAAATAGGCGTCGCGCAAATTCAGTTAACGTGCCCTTCAGGTCGGCGAAGGTGATGTTGTGGCCCACAGCCAGGCCCTCCACCTGCGTGAACTGGATTTCGCTGCGCGAAGTGACCTGTTCATTGCGATAGCACATGCCGGGGACGATAATACGTATCGGTTCAGGATAATATTCTCTCATAGCCCGGATCTGACCCGGGCTGGTTTGCGTGCGCAAAATGACGTCCGGTTGCGTTGTATAAAAGCTATCTTGCATCTCGCGCGCCGGATGGTACGGCGGAAAGTTCAGCAATTCGAAGTTGTACTCATCCGTCTCAACATCGGGGCTGCGATAGATTTGAAAGCCCATGTCGCCGAAAATGCGGTAGATGTCGCGTAAAGTTTGCGTGATGATATGCAGGCCTCCTCGCAACTGGGGACGTCCGGGGAGGGTGACGTCGATTGCGTCGACGTTCAATTCAGCTTGCATTTCGGCCGTTTTGATCTCCGCCAAACGGCCGTCATATGCTTCCTGCAAATCTTGCTTGATCTCGTTCAGCCGCTTACCAAAGGCAGGACGCGCTTCCCGCTCCAATTGGCCCATCTGCCGCGTCAGCAGATAAACACGCCCTTTGCGGCTCAGCGTCTCTCGATACCACGCCTCCAATTCGGCCGTGTTCCCGGCCAAACTCAAATTCGTTAATGATTCAGCATAGATATGATCTAGGTCTGTTGCCATCAAATACCTTCCACTCCACGCAGCTGTGCGATCTCCTCCATCTCATCTGCGTTCATCAGCATCACTCTGCATCCCAGTTTCAAAAGAGAAGCATATCATACCCACCGCCACGTGCAAAAATAAAAAGAACGCGGTTTTGATGCCGCGTTCTTTCGAATTCGCTGTCCCTGCTTTGGCCTCACTTAAGCAGAACCAACCTCCTCCGCGCGCCCGGCACCGGTGGTCAAGAAATCGCTAAAGCCAAAAAACATGTATTTCGATCTTTCGTTCATATTGCGCGGATCGTAGCATCAGCCGCTTTGGCTGTCAAGAAGCTAACACTGTTGGCTATTATTCCTCTTGCAAAGGGTAGCGTTCAAAGAGTCCGCGCACGAACTCGGCATTGGAACCGCCCCCCATATAGTCCAGAAGCCTATTGAGTAACATTCCCAGGGTTTCCCGGCCCGGCTTATCCTGGCCAAAGCGGGTCAGTGCTGCGATGGCGCGTACTGCCACAATTCGTGGAGAACCATCCAGATTGAGCATGCTCATCAGGCGTTCTTGCATTGGCGTACCAATAAAGACGTCGAGAAAGAAATCGGAGCGTGAGGCTATCGATCTAAACTCCGGCATTTGCGCCAAAATGCTGGCCAGCCGGTCAAAATCCTCACGGCTTAGCTGAACGCCCGTTGCTGGCATAGATTCCAGTTCCTGATAAGTAGGCGTCTGCACTATGGGCGAAGTAGTCGGTGTCGTCACTTCTCCGGCCACCTCCAGGGAAAAAGTGCGTTCTAGTTTATGGATTTGATTGCTCTTGTCGGTATATTCAATGCCCAATCGCAGTGGAACGCTACTGCCCTGAGTGCGTGGACATAAATCCAACGAATGTTCAAATTGATGGCCGGGTGTTATTGTCGGCGTGGTCTTAGTGCGCCCCGATTTTCCAGAAAACCGCTCGTCCTTCAAACTGACTATGACGAAACGCGCAATTCCAAATCCATTATTATGCAACGTGTAGCTAAGCCTCGACCAAACATTCAAAGTCATTTCTTCCGGATGAATCTCCAGGAGAATGATGGGTTGGCGCCGGTAGCGCGACACTTCACGTTCGCACCTCAAGCGTTCTTCTGTTTGTCCCGTTTCCACATAGGCGCGAGCCGCTTGTTCCCAGGCGACAGCCTTCTCTTCGTCATCAATTGCTTGTTTGCTGAGAAAACGGGCGTGGTTTTCAAAGGCGTTGGCGCGTTTTCCAAAGCGGTCCAGTTGTAGCCACAAATCCGCGGCTTTCAGCCAGTTGCCGGCCAATTCATATGCTTCGGCGGCTTCCTCCAAAGCGCCCAATTTATGCCACAATTCAGCCGCCTGCACATAATCTCCTTCCGCTGCGAAGGCCACGGCCGTTTCTTTTCGCTCCGCAAGCACAACTTCCGGATCCACAGGCGCTTCTTCAATCACGACTGCTGCGAATTCTGGAACGGCTGGCCGCTGCAGAGCCATCACAGTTCCGCCTCGATCGGCCACGAGCAAAGCGTCGGGGGCCAACACAGGGGGCATCTCAATGCGGCGTTCCATCCCATATCGCCATCGTTCCTGACCCGTATCAAGATCGAGAGCATAAAGATGATGATCCTCGCAAGTTACGTAAAGCGTGTCGTGAAGAATCAGGGGCGTGGCTGTCATGGCGCGGGACGTTTCAAACTTCCAGTCAACACGGCCGCTGGCTGCATCAAGCGCAATTAGGCCGTAGCGGGTGCCAGTATATAAACGCGAACCGGCGAGAGCCGGGGAGCTCAGGGCACGGCCATCGCCAATCGCCTCCTGCCAAACCAAACTGCCCGTACTTGTATCCAGGGCAAAGATACTACCTAGACTACTGACGACGTAAGTAAACGCGTCGGTGACCAATGGCGTCTCGTTTAGCCAATCTCGCTTAACTGTTTCAAATTGAAAATGCCAGCGCACCGTGCCATTCAAATTGATAGCCAGCAACTCCGGACTGCGGCAGGGAATGATAACGCTCGCCTGGTGCACAGCCGGCGCCGCCCCAGATGCATTGACAACAAGAGGAATATGGCGTTCCGCGTCCCCATCTTCCTCAGGGCTTATGATGGCCAACGTCTTGGCCCCGGCGATGACCAATAGCTGGCGATCCATAACCACGGGTGCCGAATAATGTTGGTATTCTCCCTGCCAATGCCAAATGATCTCGCCAGCCTGGTCGAAGGCATATACGCCCCCCTGCCCTCGAAGAAGGTTGCTACTACCGGTAGTGACAACAGCGATATCCTGTCCTTCCGCCAGTAAGCGGTACGATTGCATTCCGCTCACCAATCCATACTCGAAGCTATGCTGCCAGAGAAGGGATCCGTCGGCCAGATCAAGTACAGTAAGATCCGTATGCTTGCCGCGCTGCCTTGATGACTGGGCAGTAAGGAACAAGGTTTCGCCCACGACTTGCGGTGGTTGGATTACCGTTTGCTCTATATCCGCCTGCCACAAAGTTTCAGGTGGATTTACTTGTCCGCTCTCCATAAAAAATCCTTGCAATATTCAACTTCCATCTCAACTATCACAGTCAGAAAACAGAATGAGGGGAAGTCACCTGCGTCGCGTGTGAAATCACTCTCTACTCTTCAATCTTCAAATTTGAGATCGTGGCTTCTATCGCGCCACCTACCGGCAATCGGTACCCAATCCAGAAAAATCTATCAGCAAAGTCTATATCTATTGGTCCTGCAACCTGCATCCCATTGCGGAATATGTTCAATTCATCCCTGACCAGACTCATCGTGAAGCGATCGACCGTACCGAGCGTGTATCTAATAAACTCTCCGTCCAGGGTCATGTATTCTTCAAATCCACCCCTCTCCTTGTGCTTGACGAACGTTGGATAGCCTGCTTGAGGGCTTTCCTGCTGATAATAGATGTGCCCGAAATTCTCAGGAAGATGACTGGGCAAGATTCCAAACGCAACATTGGTTAATATATCGTCGCCAGGCGACGTCAATCGATCAACTTTAACATCAAACTCGATGGTCACATCCTCATCAATCTGCGAAAATATTCCGTTTATTTCTTCGCTGCTTGGTCGAGCCGCATCGATAATGATTGTACTCTCTTCTGCCTCAATTCCCCAAGGGGACAACAACAAACAATTATTTCGGTCTGTGTCGATTGAACCAGATCCACTGGGCGTCCACGTATTGGCAGAAATGCACTCAGATGCTAATTCAGCAGACGTTGTCGCCGCAGCGGCTGTGGCAGCTTTGGCAGCAGCAGCTTCTGCTGTAGCAGCCATTGCTTCTGATTCAGCGGCAGTAGCGGCGGCAGCGGCTGTGCTCTTGGCATTTGCAGCATCCTTTGTAGCAGTCTTTGCTTCTGATTGGGCCGCAGCCGCCATTGATTCTGATTCAGCGGCAGTTGTCGCGGCAACGGCCATGGATATCTCAGCATCTTCTGTACCGGCAATAGATGCCGGATCAGCGGCTACTGTGGCGGCAACAGCCGTGGTTATTGCTGCTTCATTGGTAGCGGCAACTGCTTCTGGATCAGCGGTATTCTTAAGAGCGGCCACAGTCTCTGTAACCTCACCGGGCCTATCTTCCTCCTCACCCCCTACTCCAGTAGCACTGCCGTTACCACTGACGTAAGTCGCAAATGCTATTCCGCCGACTATCATGAAAAAAATCAGCGCCAAACCGGCAAGGACAAAGACCCATTTAGAAATACCACCGCTTTTGGCACTATCGTCTACCGGTACCGGTCGGGTTATTGGTTCTGGTTCAGGGCGCGGTGTAAAGCGGGCGGCTGCTATGGCTGACACGGCAGCCGTTAGCTCAGAGACGGAAGTATATCGCTCCGCCGGATCTTTGGCCATTGCCTTATTAATAATAGGTTGAAGACCAGGCGGTAAAATAGGATTGGCTTCGGCGATGTTAGGCACAGGCAGCGTATAATGCATGGCGATTACACGGCCCTCACTCTCATCATCGTAGGGTCTAGTGCCACTTAACATTTCATAGAGGACGACGCCCAGCGAGTAGATGTCACTACGGCCGTCTATCTCTTTCCCATCCAACTGTTCCGGGCTCATATATTGCGGCGTGCCCAAAATCTGGCCTGTTCGCGTCCTTAGCCCGGTAGTATCGTCCATCTTGACGATCCCAAAATCGCTCAGATAGGCGTCTCCATCCTCATCGAAAAGGATGTTCCCCGGCTTCAAATCGCGGTGCACAATACCTCGCCTGTGGGCTTTGTCTAACGCGCCGCCGATGCGGCGCAAAACACTAACCGTCTCATCCAGATTGAGAGGACCTCTAGCAATGCGTTGTTTGAGGGTTCCCCCTTTCATAAGGCGCATCACATAATAGAGCCACTCATCTTCCGCACCAAAATCATAAAGGGAGACAATACCGCCATGCTCAAGCGTGGCGACGGCCTTGGCCTCTCGTTCAAACCGGACCGAAAAATCCGGATCATGCATGTATAAATGGGGCTGTAACACCTTAATCGCCACTTCGCGTCCCAGCGTGGGGTCATAGGCCAGGTAAACCGTGCCCATTCCACCTTCGCCCAATTGATTGCGAATTTCGTAACGGCCGATTTTCGGTCTAGCCATTTGACTTCCTCCGCTCACGGTGTCTTGTCACTCGGAAAATCATTTGATCAGCTTAAACAATGATAATGGCAAGCATCATCATTGTAATATATCACGGCGCAGTTTTGCAATAACCACCTTGCCTTGTTTTTTGTTTCCGTCATTACAATCTTAAAGTATCGTCCGGTTATCGTCCCCAGGTCCGTTTCGTGTGAATGCATAACAGCGTTCCTGATGCAACAGAGATGTTAGCCAGTTCGGCCGTCATCAAATTGCTCACGCCTCGCGCGGGACCAAAAGCCAGGACCTCTTCTTTCAAGATCCATTGCAAACCGGTTGCAAGGCGAACGAGAACATCTCCCCCTAGAGGGATGAGCGAAACTGTGTCGCCTATCTCACCGTGGATCTTTGTTTCGGCCGTTGCCAACCAGGCGCGCTCATGAGGCGCCAGCAATTCGATCCGACGCGTGTCCAGCGCCGGATGGGATAACAGCAAGATATTGGCTAACGTCTGGTCAAGCCGACCTCCAAACGCGCCAAATACGAGAACATCATCCTCATAATTGGCGACTGCATGGAGCAGCGCCAATTCCAGATCTGTTTCGTCCTTTTCCCGCGCGTGGCGTATCAGGGGCACATTTGACGCCGCCAGCCAAGCACGGACTTGCAGCGGCAAAGAATCCATATCCCCAATGACAAGATCAGGAAGATGTTCTAGACGCCACAGGTGCCGCGACCCGCCGTCAGCGGCGATCACGGCCGAAGCGCTTGCCAGGTAAGGCCGTATCCACGTTATCGTTTCCAGATCACCATTTGCAAACAGTAGTACAGTCATTGTGCACATTTATGATATGACATAACGTTCTTGAATGCGAACGGAATCAATCCGCAAACTTTACAGCCCCCACTCTCGGGCAATAAACCGATTTCTGATATACTCGCACGCAGATTTCATGAGCAAGATCCAAGAGCAGGTCACGACCGGTTTTATTGAACGATTCGGCGCGCCTCCCGGTCTGATTGTGCGCGCCCCTGGTCGTGTCAACCTGATTGGCGAACATACAGACTACAATGATGGGTTCGTGCTGCCCATGGCTATCAACCGCGCCGTCTACATCGCGGCCCGCGCGCGACAGGACCGGCAAGTTTCTCTGCATGCACTGGATATGGCCAGGACCATCATCTTTGATCTGGATGAAATCGTCTATGCAGATGCCGGTTGGGGTGAGTATGTTCAAGGTATGGCTTTCATCCTACAACGGGCTGGGCAAACGTTGCGCGGCTGGGAAGGGGTAGTGGCTGGCGATGTTCCCATCGGCGCGGGTCTTTCTTCTTCAGCGGCGCTGGAGTTGGCCACAGCGCGTACTTTTTCGGCCGTAAGTGCACTGTCCTGGAACGGAGTAGAAATGGCCAAACTTGCGCAGCGCGCGGAAAACCAATGGGTAGGAGTCAACTGCGGCATCATGGATCAGATGATTAGCGCGGTCGGTGAAGCGGGGCATGCCTTACTGATCGACTGTCGTTCACTGGACACGAAATCTGTGCCCTTACCGCCTGCAACCAGTGTAGTGGTTTTAGACACAGCCACGCGCCGCGGCTTGGTTGACTCCGCTTATAATGAGCGCAGGCAGCAATGCGAAACGGCCGCTAAGTTTTTTGGTGTTCCCGCTCTGCGCGACGTGACAATTGAGGAATTCGAAGCCAGAGCTTCAGAATTGGATTCGCTCACGCGCCGGCGCGCGCGTCACGTCATCACCGAGAATCACCGAACAGTTGAAGCTGCCATGGTTATGCAACAGGGTGACGCCATCAAACTGGGCCAATTGATGGCCGGTAGTCATATTAGCATGCGTGATGACTTCGAAATAGCTAACAAGGAATTGAATTTGATGGTGGAAATCGCCCAGAGCCAACCCGGCTGCTATGGTGCTCGCTTGACAGGTGCCGGTTTTGGAGGTTGCGCTGTAGCGCTCGTTCAAGTCGGAGATGCCCAATCCTTTGCGCATACAGTGGCCCACCAGTACGAAAATAAAACCGGTCTGTCACCACAAGTCTATATATGTAAAGCAACTGACGGTGCAAACCTTGTAATAGATCAATAATTTGGGCCGACGAATCACGATAAAGCCCCAAAAATGGGTATTTAACTTTACGTAACACTTGACATATTGTTATTCTTGGTGTATCGTTACGTCAAGTTAAGTAGTATCGTCCCTTTATGTACTGTACACACAATTGAATGAGTAAAGAGTCTTTGCTGGAACAGTATGCTGGCGTTGATGATGTAAGCAAGCGCCTAAAGATCCACCCGGAATCGGTACGGCGTCTGATTCGGCAAGGCAAGCTGCCAGCGATCAAATTTGGTAACAAATGGCTGGTAGAACGCGCCACCCTGGAGCAGTTCGCAAGCCATTATGATCCACGACCAGGCAATAAAGCGACCTTATTATGAGGTCTGGTATTCAATTAACTTATTATAGCGGGTCCCTTCGCGCAATCATTGTTTCTTTAGGGGGATTAAGAATATGAAAAGAGCATCCACACTTGAGAGTATGGCAGTTATTCGCGTTGTCGGCATCGGCGGCGGCGGTGGAAATGCGGTGAATCGCATGATCTCCGAAGGCGTTAGCGGCGTCGATTTTGTTGTCGTCAATACCGATAATCAATCCCTGTTGATGTCTGATGCGCCCGTTCGTGTGCGCATTGGAGACAAACTAACCCGTGGCCTGGGGGCCGGAGGGGTCGCTGAACGTGGAGAGAAAGCGGCCAGTGAAACCTTGGACGAACTGTACCAGATATTGCAGGGCTCTGATATGGTCTTTGTCACAGCCGGTATGGGTGGTGGCACCGGGACGGGCGCCGCGCCGGTCGTCGCCAAGGCAGCCCGCGAGCAAGGGGCGTTGACTATTGGTGTGGTGACTCGGCCGTTCCTGTTCGAAGGCAGCAAACGAGCTAACTCGGCCGAACAAGGCATTGAGCAATTACGTGAACACGTCGATACCTTGATCGTCATCCCCAATGACCGTCTGTTGGAACTAACCGACAAACGAATGTCGCTGACCGAATCCTTCAGAATGGCTGATGACGTGCTGCAACAAGGTATTCAAGGTATCACTGAACTTATTACGACACCGGGTCTAATCAACCTGGATTTCGCAGATGTCAGGACGATCATGACTGAAGGTGGTTCTGCTTTAATGGCCGTGGGTCATGGTACAGGCGAGGACAGAGCACGTGCTGCTGCCGAGCAATCAATCAGCTCTCGCTTGCTAGAAGTGACCATTGATGGCGCACGCGGCATTCTATTTAACATAACAGGTGGAGCCGGAATGACGCTGTTCGAGGTAAACCAGGCGGCGGCGATCATACGGGAGAAGGCTCACCCTGATGCCAATATGATCTTTGGGGCCGTTGTTGATGAGAACATGGGCGATGATCTGCGTATTACGGTGATTGCCACTGGCTTTGAGACGAACCAAACCCGGAGACAATTAATCCCACAATACAATCGCTCCGGATCTTCGACAAGAAAATCATCCCAATCAACTGCGCAAACGAAAATGCCGGCGCAAGATCCTGCCCTGACCGCCAAGCCCAACGGGCAGCCACAACGTGAGCAGCAAGAAGCAAGCCCTCCTGCGGAAGCAGCCAAGGTGCAAGTGCGATTCTCGCCAAACAATCTGGATATTCCTGCTTTTCTGCGCAGGCGATAATATTGTGTTTAATTGACCAATAGATTGGTCGTTAGCATCCCCTCTGTCAGCTCCCCCTGTCCATGAGATAGGGGGAGCCTTGCTTCTTTGGCCACAGGGTCATGGTCGCCAGACGTCGAAAACCGCTTCAAATCCATGCAGCGCAGCAAGTAACGAACTATCTCCTGAAACGGTGGCACTACTGATCTGCCACGTATTACTCTCGGGGAATCCAACAGCGATGATAAAAGCCTGCCCTGTGATCCATTGAGCGTCGCTGACCGTTTGCCCGGGGCTGAGCACAGTTTGTACAGTTGGCGCGCTTGGCCGTCCAATGGCATAGAAACCAATTCCTGAATAAAGGAAATCTGAGCTGCCAGGTCCCCAACCATGCAGGGCCAGCTTTTCCCCACCTGCATAAGGCTCTGCGTCAATCCCCTTGCCATCGGCAATTATTAACCGTGTCGTCTGCGGAACATCCTGATCAGTTGGCTGTTGGATGTATGCCAACCGGCTGCCATCTTCAGACCACAAAACTGGCTCAAACAAGCTGCTCTCTTCAACTGTACCCAGTTGTCCGGCGGGTTCGTTGTCCGCTATTTGCCACAGCATCGTCCTCGCTCCTGGCTCCAAAGGCTGAGAAGCCGGAATAGCTGCAAAGATGCCGCCTGTTGCCGCCAGCTGTAGCAGTGGGTAATAAGCAGTTTCACTGGCCGTGTTGATCGCTTCGAACTCAATGATAGTTTCGACATTCGATCCATCCAGATTAGCGCGCTTAATACTGTCGGACCGGCTCAACAATACCTTATCATTGGGGGCAATGACAAATGCGCCACCTCCTGTACCAGCCCGTAACGATTCCGCAAGCTCACCGTTAATGTTCACAACCCACAGATCCTCCCACCCGCCAACCTTGGAACCAGCCGAATCAAGCACTACCGTGCTGAAAGCTAAACTACTACTATCTTCCAACCACTGTATCTGACCCACCATCCTGCGAGTGCCCGTGGCACTTTCTACAACTCCCATGGGCAGCTCGCTGGAAGAGACCAGTACCCGTTGATCCTTTCCGTCAATATTGACGACATTCAAGCTGTTGGCCTCCGAGTTTCCCGCGACATAGGCCACACGACGGCCGTCTGGCGAGATAGACAGCCTTTGAGCATTGGCCGCGTCACCAAGCTGAACCGGTTCATTGGCCAGCAGCACGGGATTCCGGACAAGGTCGAGCTCCGCAATAACGAGACGTCCATCGTCGACAAATGCCAATAGACCCCGGCCCTCGCCAATTTCAGGCGGAATCGGCGTAGGCGTAGGCGGAGCCTCGACTTCCGGCACCGGTTCCACGCCGTCTAACCGAGAATATTGTTCACCGCCTGAAATCCAGCATTGCGATTCGTCGCTGAGAGCCGGGCACTCAATCTTCCACCAGCCTGTTTCTTGGTGAACGCCAACGATGGGCGCTGAATCCCCTTTCAAGAGAAACCCAACACGATCGTATTGTACCCCTGGTCCGCTGCGAACATTAAGATCGATAAGTATAGAAACTGTAGCTGTCGAGTCGGGCGATTGCCCGGGCAAAGTAACCGTAGCCACCATCTCAGTCGTAGTAATAGCTGTGATGCCATCTATGGGTGTGGGCGCTGGAGCCAGGGCCGTTTGGCGGTTACCGGCGAACGCGTTGCAGGCCAGCGATACTAGGACAAACATGGCAATGGTCAACCACAGCGCTCTACGGTCTAACATCGATTTCCTCCAGGGTGTTCATTGCCTCTTCACACAATAATCTGGATAATCTGCATTGAATACGAGTTAACAATTCATAGTAACTATATCATCAAGCGTTGGTCGGCAGAGTGAATTTCGCGCAACTTTTCGCTTTGCACACAACGCTAGGAAAGGAATTTATGAGCTTCCGCAATTTTATTGCCAAGGCCGGCGAGAGCGGCGATCTGGTACGCATCGACCAGCCCGTGGACACCTCCTATGAGCTGGCCAACGTTGCCCATGCCCTTGAGGGCAAACTTGTATTGTTCAACGAGATCAAGAATTATCCCGGCTGGCGTGTATGTTCAGGCCTATGTTCCGACCGCAAATTTTTCAGTATGGATCTGGGCGTGCCCCTGCCTGAGCTCATGCATCATCTTTCAGTGGCCGTTGCGAATCCCCAACTACCACCCATGCTCGAGAAAGCCTCTTGCCAGGAAGTGATTGTAGAAGATGTCGATCTCTTTCAATTGCCCATTCTTCTGCACCTGGCGCAAGATGCAGGCCATTACATAGCCAGCAATGTAGCCATCATCAAAGATCCCGATCTGGGGCGTAACATGTGCTACCATCGATTGTTACGACTGGATAAAAATCATTTCGCCGTGCGCATTGTCGAGCGACGTGGAACCCATACGGCATTAAGCAAGACCGAAGGCGATTTGCCCATCGCCATCTGTATTGGCGTTTCCCAGGCGGTGCACCTGGCAGCTTCAATGTCTCCCCCACCCGGTGTAGACGAGCTTTCGGTCGCCCAGGCGCTGGCCCCCACACCCCTGGTCAAATGCCTGACCAAGGATCTCGAAGTTCCGGCCGATGCTGAGATCGTGTTGGAGGGCCGCATCACGCGCCGGCGAGTGGCAGAAGGACCGTTCATGGACCTCACTGAGACAATGGACATCATCCGCGACCAGCCCGTCATTGAAATAGACCTCATCACCCACAGACGAAATCCAATATTTCATGCCTTATTGCCGGGCGGTCTGGAACATAAATTGCTGATGGGCATGCCGCGAGAACCTACAATTTATGCCGAAGTGAACAAAGTGGCCAGGTGTACCGGCGCAGTGATCACACCTGGAGGCGCTTCCTGGCTGCATGCCGTGGTCCAAATCGACAAGCAAGGTCCCGATGACGGCCGTATCGCTATTGATGCCGCCTTCCGTGGGCATAGTTCCCTAAAGCATGTCTGGATCGTCGACGGTGATATCGATATCTATGATCCACACGAGGTACAGTGGGCGATGGCCACGCGTTTTCAGGCCAGTGAGGACCTCTATACATTCCAAGACCAACCCGGCAGCTCCCTTGACCCATCCGGCGTCCACGTTCCGGGCCAAAAGAGCTTAACGGCCAAAATGGGGCTCGATTGCACCATTCCCTGGGGAGCAAATCGAAGCAAATTCCAAAAAGGCAAATATGGGGCTGTCAATTTATCCGACTACGTACATTCATGATCTTTTTGGAGGTATTATGGGTTTCGCAACGCTATTAGCTGAAGAAAGTGGGCTGGTTCAACAGGAATTGGGTCTTGTTGTGCTGCTGTCCATCGCGGCGCTGGTGGCCATCATTAGCCGTCGTATCCGTGTCCCCTACACGGTCGCCCTGGTTGCTGTGGGGCTGTTCCTCTCCTTCTTCCCCAACCCGTTTCTGATCGACGTCAGCAGCGATTTAATTCTGGCCATCCTTGTGCCTCCCCTGCTATTTGAGGCCACCCTGCAGATCAAGTGGGAGAAACTGCGCCAGGATATTGTTCCCATTTTGCTCCTGGCCGTTCTCGGCACCCTGCTCGGAACCGTGATTGTTGGTGAAATCATCACCTGGGTGCTTGATGTACCTTTGTTGGCAGCCTTCGCTTTTGGCGCGTTGATCTCCGCCACGGATCCGGTAGCCGTGATCTCCTTTTTCCGCACCCTTGGCGTGAGCAAACGACTGGGGCTTCTGGTGGAAGGGGAAAGTCTGCTCAATGATGGTGTGGCTATTGTGCTCTTTAGTATGGCCGTGGGGTTTGCCGCCTCTGGCATCGATCCCGCTCAACAAGGCATTTCAATCTTATGGCAAGGGCTAGTCGAATTTTTCCGCGTGGCTCTAGGCGGGCTTGCGGTTGGGTTCATTTTGGGCTATGTGGTTTCCTACGGCATTTTGAAAAATCTGGACGATCATCTAATCGAAACCTCAACGACCGTGGCTCTGGCCTTAGGTGCCTACGTAATCGCCGAGCGTTTCCACGTGAGCGGCATCCTGGCCGTGGTGGCTGCTGGGCTGATGGTCGGCAATATCGGCACACAAAATACATCCCCCACCACGCGGCTCACCCTAGATAACTTTTGGGAGTTCATGGCCTTCGTAGCCAACTCTCTCGTGTTCTTGTTCATCGGTCTAGAAATAGAGATCGTACAGATGTGGCCCAACATCATACCGATCATCGTCGCCGTGCTGGCGGTTCTGTTCAGCCGCGCCATCGTCGTCTATGGCATAACCGCTATCTATTCACGCTTCACCTCCTTACCGCAGAAGATCCCAGGGTCCTATCGACACGTGATGTTTTGGGGTGGTTTACGCGGCGCCATCAGTTTGGCGTTGGCCTTGACCCTCACCGGTGATGTCTTCGGCGAGACCTTTGCCAGGGAACTGCAAGTGATGACCTTCGCCGTTGTACTCTTTACCCTCCTTGTACAAGGTATAACCATTGAAGCGTTGATCCGCCGCCTGGGCCTGGCCGAGCGGCCTGAACATCTGTTGGAACACCAGCGCCGCCAAGCGCGCCTCTTCACCAAACGCGCAGGCTTACAAGAATTAAACCGGCTGCGTAAAGACGGCATGCTGTTTCGCGATATCTGGGATGCAACGAGCGCCGTCTATAATGAAGAGATTAGCGAGTCCAAACTGGCCATACGCGATCACATGGAAGCCCATCCGGAATTGGAGCAAGAGTTGTTTTTGCAGGCACGTACCGACGCCCTGCGCGCCGAACGCTCTGCCATTACCGACGCCATGCAGCACGACGTGATTTCCGAAGCGGTACACGAGGAACTGGTCCACGCTGCTGACAATCGTATGGCTGCATTAGACTTGATCAGAGAGAGCCGCAGGCCCCGTTCCTCGACGCCGGAAACTTCTCCCGCGACTGAAAAGGATGTGGAAGACAACCATGAATGATATTGTTTGTGCGACACGAGGTGGTGCAGGCAGCCGGGCTGTACAACTGGCGGCCATCGATCTTGCCCAACGTACTGGGAACCCGCTCGTCTTTATTTACGTTGTTTCCCCGGGCATGTTGAGCCAGGAAGAATCTGCGCTGCAAGATGTCATACGCGACGAGCTTATCTGGCTTGGCAAAGCGCTGCTGGTCGTGGCCGAAAAACGGGCTCGTGATGCCGGGTTGAAGGCCGACACGGTAATTCTCTTGGGCAATGTGCAAGATGAAATCTGCCGCTACTTGACCGAGAACAGGGCCAGCATCCTGCTTTTGGGCGCGCCACGCGGCACAACGGCCGAACTGGCCGGTGAGGATGCCGTCAAACAATTTGCCGATAGAATTTACGAAAACAGTGGCGTCGAAGTACAGATCGTGCGCCCGGAAGACGAGAGCTAGCCATGACAGAAACTGTCCCCCTCAACCGCGAACAACAAGCGATGCTAAGTGGTGAGCGCGGCGTTGCCAAGCAAATGGGCATGCGTTTGTTACTGGACATGGCCGCTGCCGCCGGCGCGACCAAACTGGTCCCCATTCGCAGCGCCCATCTTTCCGGCGTCTCGCCGCTTACCGGTGGACTGGGTCTACGCCAGTTCCTGGCGAAATTGACCCGCGACCCCTTGGCCAAAGTCGCTGCCTCCACAACGCTCAACTCTGCCGGCTGTGACGAAGAGCAGTTTGAAGCCATGCGCATCACAGCGCCCCATTTCTTAGAACACAATCACGAGATTGTTTCCCTCTATGCGAAGCTGGGTGTACGGCCGACCCAATCCTGTATTCCATATGAGTGGGAAGGCGTGGTCACCGAGGGCACCGCTGCCTGGGCCGAATCCAACGCCATCTGTTTCGGGAACTCTTACTGCGATCTGCACACCAATCGTGAATCCGGTTTGTCCGCCCTGGCCTCCGCCCTCACCGGCTACGCCCCCTATTACGGGCTGCTAAGCGAAGAAGCGCGAGGCCCCAATTTACAGGTGATCGTCACCGCCGAACTGGCCGATCCCACCGACTTTTCCATCCTTGGCGACTGGATTGGCAAGCAGCGCCATCCTGATTGGAAAATGCCCTATGGTCCCATTCCCGCCATTATGGGACTGCCGCCAGGGATGAGCCACGAACAGAAGAAGGCGCTCTCCGCCGCCGCCGCCAATTATGGCTGCCCATTGCTCTATCTGGAAGATCATCCACCCGCCACCTTCCAGGCCCACCTTTCCTTCGGACCGGCTGAACTGGCCCAACGCTACAAGGAACTGCGCCCCAAGTCGGCCGTTTCCCTGGTCACCATAGGCTGCCCGCAGGCATCTATGGGCGAATTGCGCGCTACGGCCGAGTTATTACGCGGCAAAAAGGTCACCGCCGATCCGGCAGCGCCAGGTGCTCCCCCGCCGCTCTGGATATTTACCTCCTCCGCCAACAAAGCCATAGCCGAAAAAACGGGCACAGCTGCCATCATTCGCAATAGCGGCGCGCTGTTACTGGAAAACACCTGCCCCGAAGTCGTGCCCTATGACCAGAAATGGGTCAAGCACGTTCTGACCAACTCTATGAAGGCGGAGCACTACATCAAATCAGGGCTCAACGGCATCCCCACCTCCGTCATGAACCTTCCCGACTGCATAGCCCTCACCACCGGCCGGCTTAAATTCAAACCACAAGACCCACCCCTCTCTCCAGACCACTCGCCACCCGCCCTTCACCCCTCACCTTTCCCTCCTCCGTCCTCGCTCCTCGCCACCAACCCCTTCACCTCTTCCGGCCACGGCCTCCCCTCCCAAGGCGATTTCACTATTCAAGGTGAAGCTTTCGTCAGCGAGGCGCCGATCACCTTCCTCGGTTTTGTCAATCGTGAGACCGGCGTCGTCGAGGAGCCGGGCCACCCGCGAGACGGGCAAAGCATGGCCGGTAAAGTCGCCATTTTCCCCAAGGGCAGCGGATCCTCCGTTGCTCCCTACGTCCTCTTAGAACTCATTTACCGCGACCAGGCGCCTCTGGCCATCGTCAACACCGATATCGACCAACACAGCGCCCCCGCCTGCTCGCTGGAAGGATTGCCCTACGCCTACCGTTTTGACGCCGATGTCATCGACAACATTAATCATGGCGATACGGTTGAATTGCGCCGGGCGGGCCGGACCGTATCCATACGTGTGGTCGAGCGCGTTGCCAAGATCTAGCTATATCCGGGTTTAGCAGATTTTCTCATGACGTCTGACATAATCCTGATAGGGCCGCTAATGGCCGGCAAGACCACGCTAGCCAAATTGCTTGCGGAGGCGTTGCAGGTACCCAGGCCAGCCTGGACGATCTGCGCTGGCCATATGTGAAAGAAATCGGCAATGATAAAGATAGTGTAAACTTTTTGATAGACAGCCTAGGGAATAATATCATATATTGTACGACGGGTATTGTGAATTGTGCCTGATTTGCGGCAGCAATGATCAACCCTTTTATCGTGACTCAGTAATCACTCACCTTGGAGGACAATCTTCATGAGTAATTCAATTAGCACCGGTGGCGTACATCATTTAGCCATTACTGTCAGCGACCTTAATCGTAGTACAGAGTTCTATACCCGTTATTTGGGATTTCAGTTCGTGGCTGACTTTGGCCCTAAAAAAATGTTTAGCAATGGCAGCCTGCTCCTGTCGCTGGCGCCGCCACCTGATCCATCTCAGGCCATCGAAGATGATCGTTTTAGCGAAAATCGCATAGGTCTGGATCATGTCAGTCTCAGTGTCGCCAGCCTGGCGGAGATGGAAGCGGCGGCGGCCTTTCTAGACGAACACGGCGTGACGCGCGGTGAGATAAAAGACTTAGGCGAAGGCTTCGCCATTTACGTTATGGTCATACGCGACCCGGATAATATCCAGCTAGAGCTTACCGCTCCGTACAGCTAATAAGTCAGGCAGGTTTTATCGTTCGTTTCCTTTGCCCTGGTTCTTCCTGACGGTAAGGGCACCTTAATTGATTACCTGAAGACGATAGCGAGATAATTTGATTTTGATCTTGCTATTAGTATCGTTCAGGGATGGCATCAATTAAAATTCAGTTGCTCGGCGGATTTCATCTGTTTGATCGCAATCAAGAGATTGACAGCATAAGCCAAATCCGCCAACAGTCGCTGCTCGCCTATTTAATGCTCCACTGCCTCACCCGGCAATCTCGCCAAAGTATTGCATTCACCTTTTGGCCGGATATTCCTGAATCAAGCGCCCGCAGCAATCTGCGACAGGCTTTATACCAGTTGCGGCGCAAATTGCCAGAGGCTGAAAACTATCTCGTGATAGGTAGTTCCCATGTCCAATGGCTGCCGGACTCACCTTTTTCTCTAGACGTCCTGGAATTTGAAAATACGCTACAACAGGCGAACAAAATGGAGCAGCCTGGCCAGAAACGCGCCCACCTTGAAGCGGCGCTATCACACTACCGGGGGGATTTGCTTCCCGATTGTTATGATGATTGTATGCCTTACTGGCGAGGCCGGCATCGGTAAAACACGGCTGGCAGAAGAATTAATGACCTGGGCGAGCCGCTTAGGCATCACCACAGCCACCGCCAATTGTTACGCCGGCGGCGGCCTGTCGTTTGAGCCGGTAATCACCTGGCTGCGATCGCCGGAAATCAAGAGCGTTCTAAACGATCTTAAAGCGCTGGAATTCGCGGTTGAAGCAGGCAATTTGAGCCGCGAGATCGGCAATGGCTGGAACATGGCCTATGCTTCCTGGGTGCAAGGAATGGTGCATGATGCGCTTGGAAATTGGGGGCGTGCGCAGATACTTTACCAGGAAAGCCGGCGAATCGGAGATGAAGTCGGCTTGCTCATGGCGCTGACGGCCGTTCCGCTGCAATTGGGCACGCTCTGGCGCCGCTTGGGACAGGTGGGGCAAGCAGAGGCCATTCACAGGGAAGCATTGGCTGCCAGCGAAGCAGCCGCCCCATTGATGCTCCGCGCGCTGGAAGCGGCGTTGGCGTTGGATGCCTTCGCAGGCGGAGAAAGCGCCGAAGGTTATCGTTGGCAGGTGAAGGCCAACGCCAGGGAGCCAATGGGCGATATTGGCACCTCGCTGGCCCTGACGATCCCCGTGACGGCCGCGGTCACCGCCGCCCAGCATAATAACCAATGGCATGAAGCGCTATCAGCCGTGGAGGAGGATTTGCACGAAGCCCGCCGCCGCCAGCTTTTGATCCATGAATTGCCGCTGGGCTATGAATTCGGCCGTTGTTTAGCCGGCCAGCAAAAGTTCGCTGAAGCGGAAACTCAACTAGGCGAAACCCTGTCTCGAGCTGAGCAAATTGGATTGCTCCCTTTGGCACTTGACTGTAGTAAAGGCCTCATATCTTTGTTCCGCACCTTAGACATACCGGACAAAGCAACCTCTTATGAACAGCAAGCCGGTGATATAGCCCGCCAGCTTGCAGACAGCTTGATGGATGTTGAGCAAAGTAGCCGTTTCCTGGCGTACACGGCCGTTTAGCGCAAATATTCCACTACCTCCTCACGCAAAACCCCAAATTTCACAGTTTTCCATACCAGCTAACGCTTTAGGTGACACTTAGCTAACGCTTGCCTTGCTAAACTGGCGCATATTAATAACACAGTGTTACACAATTTTTGGAAGACAATAACGATGAGCAACTCAATTGGCACCGGTGGTGTCCATCACATGACCTTGACCGTAAGAGACGTCAAACGCAGCACAGAGTTTTATACTCGTTTCCTGGGATTTCAGGTTGTGGTTGAGTTCGATCCTCGAGTCGCTCTCAGCAACGGCAGCCTACTCCTGGTTTTGACGCCGCCCCCTGATCTATCTCAGGCCGTCAAAGACGATCGTTTTAATGAAAATCGCATCGGTCTGGACCATGTCAGTCTTAGCGTCGCCGGACTGGCCGAACTGGAAGCGGCGGCGACATTCCTGGATGATAACGAGGTCACACGCGGTGACATTCGGGATCTGGGCGCGGGCTTTGGTATCTATGTCATGGCCGTACGAGACCCGGATAACATCCAGTTAGAGCTCACCGCGCCTTATAGCTAGTAGGATTTGCATCTTTAAGACTTGGAGATTAATCATGAAAAAATTAAGAATTCTAATTCCTGTTTTGATGGCAACATTGATGATCTTCTGGCTGGGAGGAGAACTCTTAGCCGCCGAGAAAATAGCAGAGTTATCAGTGCCAAAGCAGCGCGTTAATTTGGATATCAATGATAATGGCATGGATGATCTATTCCAAATGGATGTCGCCATATATGAGGATGGAACCGTAGACGGCCAAGGGCGACTTGCGGTGAGAAACATCAAGTTCGAACGTGGCCGCGTGTCGCCAGGCCAATTCGGGACAGATTAGACTTTTGATATTCTTTACGCGCCTTTGGTATCCGCAGATCCGGGTTTTCTGACCTTGCAAAGTAATCCGAGGGGTGATTACAGCGTTGTCTTGAACCTGAAAAACGGAGGCACCCATGAGTTTGATCTTGATCTAGATCTCCATTTTTTGGATGTTTTAACGGAAACCCATGCGGTCGACATCAATTATCAAGGCTCCGAATAAACTGAAAGGTAAATCGGGCTTCAGTTCGTTCAGCTTGTGGCAAAAGAGAGTGCATATCTGTTATGATCACCGTCGATGGAGCAAAAGCAGCGCGAGAGGTTCTTTGGCAGGTTCCCGATACTTTGTATCCTGCTGTCTACGTTGGCCCTAATTCTGATCGGCTGTAACTATGATCAGCTAGGCGATAGCTGGGTGGTGGAAAACGCCGCGGCCACGGCCGTTGTTGTTTCCACCACCCCAGATGCATTGGCAGCCGTCACCACGGAGACTGCCGTACCTCTTTCGCCATCTCCCTTACCTTCCTTAACGCCATCTGCCACCCATACAGCCAGGGTCACATCTCCCCCAACTGAGACGGCCACGCCTACTCCCACTTCAGCGCCAGAACATCCACTCATGATCGAAGTTATGCGCCGCGACAGTTATCCCGGCAGCGAACTACTGATCGAGCGCACTTTGGAAGCGGGAGAGAATTACGGCCGTTACGTCGCCTCCTATCTATCCGAAGGCAACAAGATTTATGGCTTACTGACCGTGCCCTGGGGCTTAAAGCCCGAGAGCGGCTGGCCCGTGATCCTATTCAACCATGGCTACGTCCCTCCCGACGAATACCGCACAACCGAACGTTACCTGGACTATATCGACTATCTCGCCAGCAATGGCTACATCGTTTTCCGCTCCGACTATCGCGGCCACGGCAACTCCGAAGGGCGCGCGGGCGGTGCCTATGGCACCCCCAACTACACCATCGACGTGCTCAACGCCATGGCCGCCGTCAAGACCCACCCGGAGGCCGACCCAGCGCGTATCGGCATGTGGGGCCACTCCATGGGCGGGCATATTACGCTCAGGGCCATGGTCGTCTCCAATGAGGTCAAGGCCGGCGTGATCTGGAGCGGCGTGGTCGGGCCTTTTCCTGACTTGTTCGCCCATTCTGTTATCAGCGAATCGGCCGCAGGGTTCGTGCCCAGGCCCACGCCGTCGAGCACGCGCTGGCCTACCCGTTGGAGAGACAGCCTTTTTGCTACATATGGGTCACCAGAAGAAAACCCCGCCTTCTGGGACTCGATTTCCGCCAATGCCTATCTGGAAGAGATATCCGGACCACTGCAACTGCACCATGCGACGACTGACGAGATCGTGCCCGTGGCAGTATCAGAGCTTTTACAGGGGCAAATGGAATCAGTCGGCAAGCCCTCAGAGCTTTATTTGTACGATGGCGACAATCACAATATCGCCGTCAACTTCTACACCGCTATGGGTCGCTCGCTGGAATTCTTTGACAGTCATGTTAAAGGCGCTTATCCTTAAAGTCGGTCACCATAAACTGACAGCACTCGTACCGGGAATGTCGAGTTGTCGCATGCCAATTGAACCCAAAAGGAGGAACAAAACCATGGCTCAAGAAAACTACCGCCCAACATTGCCTACAACCCGTATCATGCTCTTTGTGGCCGGTGCATTGGTCTTCGCCGTTGGCTTCTCCCTTTATATCCTGACCGCCCAGACCGATCGTTACTTCTCCTGGACCGTTGCCTCCCTGCTAACGGCTGCTTTCTTGGGTGGATCGTACTGGAGCGCGGCCGTGTTAGAATTCCTCTCGGGTCGTGAACGCCTGTGGATCAACAGCCGCCCCTCCATCCCCGCTGTCACCATCTTTACCTTTCTGACCCTAATCGTCACCCTAATGCACATCGACAAGTTTCACTTCAACGCACCATTGCCCATCACTCGCGCTGGCACCTGGTTCTGGCTTATCGTCTATGTGTCCGTCCCCGTGATCTTGACCGTTCTCTTCATACTACAGGTACGTGCACCCGGCATAGACCCACCGCGCCGCTTCCCGCTGGCCCGTTGGGTGCATATACTGCTGATTGTACTTGCCGGGCTTTTTCTGCTGATCGGCGCCAGTTTGCTCGTCGCTCCGCTGACAGTGGCTCCTCTTTGGCCATGGGGGCTCTCAGCGCTTACCGGACGCGCCATTGGGGCCTGGTTAATCGGCCTTGGCATCGTCACCGGGCAAGCTGCATGGGAAAACGACCGGTTACGCGTGCGTTCCATCATGGCCAGTTTGGTTGCCTTTTCTCTACTACAGCTCCTGGCCCTAGCTCGCTACGGAAGCGAACTCGCCTTGGACAAACCATCATCCTGGCTTTACATCTTGATTCTGTTACTGCTTAGTCTGATAGGTGTCTATGAAACGTTTAAGGCAAGGGCATTGTCTGGTGAAGAGCCGCCTGGCTCGTGATCCAATAGGTCACGCTCCCGCTGATTACCACGTATTTTGAATAGACAACTGGGAAACAAGAATGCGTTTACTAATTATCAAGACGATCACTGGCTACTGTATTCACCCTTGTCCCAGGGTATTCTGTGCTCGCTCCAGGTCCCAAGCCGCGCCCAATTGGGAAAAGATCTGTTCAGCATGCCGCAAATGCTCCTGCTTAGTTGGATCGCTTACGGGCAAGTGACGGCCGATCTCATAATGAGCCAGCCCCAGATCATAAGGCATATTCAGACGTTCAGCCTGATCCAGACTCCTCTGCCACAATTTGTGCGCTTTACCGCGCCTATTCACCAGCCACTCGTAAGCGCCCTGCCAGAGCCACGCTCTCGGTTTGGCGATGGGAAAGACGCGTGCAAAACTATGTAAACGCCGGCACGCCTTCAAGGCCAGCTTCCTATAAGATTCATGCGCCGGTGCTACATAGTGGCCTCTCTCTGCCGCCTGCCACAAGCCCATGTAGACCACCGGAATTCCCGCGTAAGCTTCAAAAGTGTAAAAAGTGCTGGGTGGCCATTCGGAAGCGATAAGTTCAACCGCCCTTGCGGCCACCTGCCTGGCGAGTTCCCACTCCTTGCGCCTGAACCGGACCTGGGCCAACAAGCTGATGATCTGAATCTGATCAGGGCGATTTGGATAGCGGTGTTCGGCCATTAAAGCCTGGGCCTGCTCCAGGTAGTCAATGAGTTCATCCAGATAACCAGGGCCACCCACGCGCAAACCATTTTCAACGCGACCAGCCAATGCCCACACTTGTGTCTGGCGGTCACCCCGCTCTTGGCTGGAAGTAGTCATCTCCAGATACAGCTCTCGGCTGCGAGTGTAGTCGCCGCTAATATGCAACACCTGGGCCAAAATGCCTACGCTTTCCTCCCGCCAGCGCAGGCGGCCGATACGCTTGTTGATATCTGCTGCCTGCTCTTCCGCGTCAATTGCCGCCTGCCAACGCCCGATGCCCGTGCAGTAAATACCTGTCAATTGCCAGACCCAGGCCAGCGCTGCCAGATCTTCCCCTTTTCTGGCGATCTCCAGGGCCAGTTGGCTATACTGGTCAGCCATAAATCGTAGCGGTGGAATCAGGCCAGAAGCGATCACGTTATTGGCATAAGCCCGAGCCAATTCTGGAGAAGGACCCGCCGGTTCCGCCAGGTTGAGCGAGCGCAGAAAGGCATAAATTGAAGAGGCGGCTTCTCCCTCGATATAAAATATAACTCCCAGTCGTTCATAGGAACGTACGACCTCACGCAAAGCTTCGCGCTTCTCCGCTGGCGCGCGGGCCACAAAGCGGGAGGGCCAAAAACGGTGTGTTGCTTGTCTTCCAATCTGTCTCAACACACCAGTCAGCAGCCCCAGTCTTGATTGCGGTAACGGTCTGTCCAAAAGCGCCAATGCATTCTGGAAAAATTCCCGGCTCTCCGCCAATTGCCCCAGACCATAATACGCTTCGCCCATCTTGCGCGCCAGCGTAGCGCGTTGCAGTGGATCCCAATTTTGTCCAAAGACGTTTTCGTAAGCCTTTAGGGCGCGCCGGTAGTGGGTCAGCGCCTCCGCGCTGGCCGCCACCTGGCCCGCCTGATCCCCAGCCTTCAGCAAGTAACCTTGCGCCGGCTCCCACGCTTCTGCTTGAGCATAATGATAGGCTAAAAGCCCATAAAACTCCTCCAAGCGGTCCGCAAATAGAGACTCGATGGCCTGTCCCACCCTGGCGTGAAGTCGCCGCCGCGTCTGCAAAAGGATGCTCTGGTAGGTCGCCTCTTGCGCCAGACCATTCCTGAAAATGTACTCTAGCTCTGGCAGAGTTTGTTTAACGCGGATCAACTCCGCCGTTTGCAAGACCGCGAGCTGCTGATCCAAGGCCTGCTCTGCCTTCAAAACGGCGCTTAACACCTGAACGCGAAAACTTTGTCCAATGACAGCAGCCGCCCGTAGCACACGTTTGACCCCTTTGTCTAACCGGTCAATGCGTGCCGTAATGACCCCCTGGATTGTATCCGGGATGTTGATCGTTTCGATACGCGCCGTTGCCCGCCAACGGCCGCCGTCCGCATCCAACACCAAAGCCCCTTCATCAATCAAATCCCGTATGATCTCTTCAAGAAAGAACGGGTTACCATCTGCTTTCTGCACGATCATTTCCCGCGTACGAGCAGACAGTTCGTCGTTTTCCAAGAGAGTGCTTACCAACTGCGCGCTATCCACTTTTGAAAGGGGTGAAAGCGTGATAATCTGTCCGGCATAATCCTGCTTGATTATCTGGCCCAGTTGTGCGGAAGTTGGGTTTGTGTCGAGTCGGCTGACGCAGCAGATCAACAGGCTGACCCGCGCGGTCAGGGGCAACAAACGTTCGAGCAAGCGCGCCGACGATGCATCCACCCACTGAAAATCCTCGAACACCAATACCAACGGACGTGCTACGGCCAACCGCTCAAAAAAGCGACGAGATGCGACCAAGATCTGGTCACGCATTGCTTCGCCGTCCAAAAATCTCACCCTTTCGACATAATCACCCTGCGCCTCAATTGTCATCAAGCTCGCCAGATAGGGCAGAATTACTGGGGATCCTTCCGCGAACAGATTCTGGACACTTTCTTCCAATTTGCCCCACGCTTCAGATTCGCTATCCTCATCCCCAATTCCACTATATTGTCGCAATATCCCTTGAATTGGACGGTAACTGATACTTTCTCCATAGGACAAGGTGCGTCCATTTAGCCATGTAAGTGACTCACCCTGGCTCTGTTTCCGCAGTTCATGCACCAGACGCGATTTACCTATACCAGCTTCGCCATTGATGATAATAATACCGCCCCGCCCGCTTAGCAAGCGCCCTATCGCAGCCTGTGCGCTCTTTAATTCGGTATCGCGTCCGATAAGTGAAGATGCCACGCCGTAGGGTGCTAAGCCACGCGATTCTCCCGTTTCACGCTTGCGACCCAGAACTCGATACGTCCGCAGCCGTGCCTTTTTGCCTTCGATGTCGATGCCCCCTGCTTCCTCGAACTCAAAGAGCTGTGCGGCCATCTTATGGGTATGCTCAGAAACTTGAACAGTGCCCGGTTGTGCTGTCGCTTCAATTCGCGTTGCTAGATTCACGGCATCACCCAGGGCCGTATATCCTTCGTGCAGTTTCGAACCGATCTTCCCGGTCACCACCAGCCCTGTGTTGATCCCTACCCGCACGTCAAAATCCATCCCTTGATCGCGTCTCAGCTTTTCCCGGAAGGTTTGAATATTTTCGAATATGGCCAAGCCTGCCAGAATAGCGCGCTCGGGATCGTCTTCATGCGCCACTGGCGCGCCGAAGAAAGCCAGGACGGCATCGCCTATCAGTTGGGCTACAGTGCCGCCAAAGCGATCGACGGGTTCCGTCAAATATTCAAAAGCCTCGTCCATAATCTCGGCCCACGTTTCCGGGTCCAATTTCTCCGCCAGCGATGTCGAGCCCGCTACGTCACAAAATAATACGGTAACGATACGCCGCTCGCTGGCCGAAGTTTGTTCAACTGTTTCTTTCAGAGGCTGGTGATCTGCAGCCTCTAAAGAGGCCAACTTCCGTCGAAGGCCATCTAAGACTGCATCCACCGCAGTATCACCCAGACTGGCACGCTGGGCCTCGACGGCGGCGATCGCTTTTTCTAACTGAACTTGTTCAGACATAGATGATTCGAGGGAGCAGCAGTCAGGCCGATTTTTGGCAGCAAATCAGTGTGCTAACGTTATGCCGGCTCCGAAGACCGTCCGGCTACAGCAGCACCTGAATAAGACTGTCGCACCTTCTGTCGCAAACGAAAAAGAATATTGTGTGCTTATAGCTTGATCGTAGATCACTTATCGGAGACAGTCAAGGCAATCCGCAACTGTGCCAGATGCCACGCGGCCCCAATTTCCGACAAGGCGGCTTCCGCCTGCCGCAGGTGGGAAAGGTCTTTTAGTCGCCGGCCCATTTCCAGATGGGTCACCCCCAATTCATAGTGCTGCCCCAGCTCATCCGCCACGGCAAGACTGCGCTGCCATGATAGCCTCGCATCCTCTGGCTTGCCCTGCAACCATTGGTAGGTGCCGATCAATCGCTGTGCTTCCGCCTGGAAAAGCCGGTACGCATTGCTGAGCTTTTGCACAGTCTTGCGAGCCTTGCCGGCCATCGTTAACTGGGCCCTTTTCTCAACTTCATCGCTCTGCCCGGCCACTGCGAGATGCGCTTCCAACTGACCAATCCGCAAATAGTAAAGCGCGGGCCCGGCAATCCCACGCTTGACATGAACTTGCTCACCTATATCCAACGATTCGAAGGCCTCCGCTAACATACCTTGCCGCACGTGACATTGCCCTAAGAAGCCCTGAGCCAGAATCTTCCAATAATAATCAGGCAGCATATCCGCTATCAAGATACCTTGTTGCAAATCAGTAACCGCCTGATCCAGGCGCCCGAGTTGCAACTGAACAGCCCCCCGGGCGATATATCCCCAACTAACCAGTTGCGGATCCGCTCCATCTTGCCCATTAGTGATAAGCTCGTCAATATATTCCAAAGACTCCCTCAGATGGCCCTGGTGTATGCGGTTGAAAGCTAACAAGATAAGTGCGCTTCCAAGGCCATGCAGATCCCCTGCCTGGCGAAAGACCTCTTCGGATCGCTGTACACGCGCCGTGGATAAGGCAAAGTTGCCAAGATTGAGTTCAAAGAAACCCAGAGCCTGGTGAGCAACGCCCAGTGCGTTAAGATCTCCAGACTGGTCGGCCAAGCTGACAGCCCTGCGGTGGTATGCCTCGGCCAACTTCAACAATGGCACCATATCCAGGACCACGCCAAAAGCTGCACTGCCAGATGCCGCCCCGGGCAAATAGCCGCTTTGTTCAGCAAAATTCAGCCGGCGAACCGCAGCCCAAAGCAAACGCTCCCTTTCGGTAAACAAGAAGATCCATCCCAGGAGGTAATGGATGCGCGCCTCTTCTTCCACCGCCAGGCTAACCTCTTCACTTCCTAACTTGACGAAAAATCTAGGCAGCAATCGGTGACCTATCTGGCGAAGGAGCTCGTTGGCAATGGCCAGCAGTGTGGCTCCCCTGGTAGCCGGAATAGGTGGCCGGCCCAAAAGCTTAAAGGCCTGCTGAAAGTGATCGAGTGCCTGCTCGTGTTCGCCTCTTCGAAAGTGGGCCTCGCCCATTTTGCGCGCCAGAACTGCCCTTTGAACAGGATCCCAGCGATCTCCAAAGACACGCTCATAAGCTTCCAACGCCTGCCGGTAATGTGCCAGCGCCTCGGCGTCCGCCGCAACCTGCCCTGCCTTATCGCCCGCCTTGAACAGATATTCCTGTGCTTTTTTCCAATTTTCCGCACTAGCGTAATGGTAGGCCAACACGCCGTAAAACTCTTCCAGACGCTCTTCAAACAAGCTCTCGATGGCCTGGCCAACCCTGGCATGAAGTTCTCGCCGTTTGCGTAACAAAATGCTCTGGTATGTTGCCTCCTGCGCCAGGGCGTGCTTGAAAATGTATTCCAACTCGGGCACGCTTTGCTTCTTGCGAATTAATTGCACTTGCTCCAGTTCGGCCAGGTGTTGGTCCAATGCCCTATCGACATGGCCCATGGCCTCTAGCACCCGGTAGAAAAAACTACGGCCGACCACGGCTGCCATCTGTAGCACGCGCCTGACATCCTTATCCAATCGATCCACGCGGGCCATGATCACCCCTTGAACCGTGTCTGGGATACTGATCGACTCCACCTTCGTCGTAGCCTGCCAGCGCCCGCTGTCGGAGTTGTAGACGATGGCTCCTGTGCTAATTAGGGCTCGAATGATCTCCTCTAGAAAGAAAGGGTTGCCGCTGGCCTTGTTGACGATCATGGCCTGCACATCCGGGGGCAAATCGTCGATGTCGAGCAGGTTATGAGCCAATTGGGCGCTGTCTGCTTGGGAAAGGGGTGAAAGAAGCAGCTCATTGTAGCGCGCCGCGTGGTTCCGAGTGGAAGCCCTACGAAAACTTGAAAGCGGCGACTGGCGGTATGGGCGGCTACTGATGAGGAACAACAAAGGATAGCGCTCTACCAAGGGCAAAAGATGCTCTAGCAACAAGGATGAGGATTCGTCGGCCCAGTGCAGATCCTCGAAGACCAACACCGTCGGCAGCTTCATTGACAAGCGCTCGAAGAATCGCCGCGCCGCCAGGTAGATCTGGTGCCCAATCGCCTCTCCATCCAAATGTTCGACGCGTTGGGAAAATTCCCCCTTGACCTCTAGCGAAATCAGACTGGCCAGGAAGGGTAAGATTTTGATAGTCTCCTCGTCAAACAATTGATGTACAGCGCCTTCCAGCTTTTGCCACGCCTCGGTTTCGCCGTCATCTTCATTGATGCCCGCGTAAGCCCACAAGATCTCCTGAAAGGGCCAATAACTGATCGTCTGGCCATAAGATAAAGTGCGACCCTCCAGCCAAAGCAACGCTTCTTGAGAACTGTCTTGGTGAACCTCCGCTAAGAGCCGCGATTTACCCACGCCGGCTTCGCCAACAATGGCTAGGATACCGCCTTTCCCTTTTATCAAGCGCGCCACAGATTTCCTGGCCTCTGCATACTCGGTCTCGCGACCCACCAGGGAGGAATGAATCCCCTGTTGGGTAAGCCCCCGTGCCGGCTCAGGTTGAGCGACGCGCCCCAGAACGCGGTAAGCTTGAACCGGCTCGCTTCTACCTTTAACGGCGATGCCCCCCAACGGCAAGAAATCAAACTGTGATGCCACCAACCTGTAAGTGCTTTGGGCGATTTGTATCGTGCCCGGCACGGCCGTTTGCTCCATACGTGCCGCTACGTTCACGGCATCCCCCAGCGCCGTATACTCTTCATGCAACTTCGAGCCGATCCTTCCGGTCACGACCAATCCCGTGTTAATGCCTACGCGCACGTTAAAATCCAGTCCGCGCTCCCGCCGCAGCTCCTCGCGGAAAGATCGCATATTTTCGATAATGGCCAGGCTGGCCCGCACGGCGCGCTGTGGGTCATCTTCATGAGCCTTTGGCGCGCCAAAAAAGGCCAAGATGGCATCTCCCATGAGGCGCGCTACCGTGCCGTCGAAGCGATCGATCGGTTCGGTTAAATATCCGAAAGCCTCATCCATGATCTCGGCCCACGTTTCCGGGTCTAATTTTTCGGCCAGTGCCGTCGAGCCCGTTACGTCACAAAAGAGCACCGTAACAATGCGCCGCTCGGCGCCCGAGGTCCGCGCAACGGTTTCCTGTAAGACCTGGCTCTCCGCCGACTCTAATTCGGCCAACTTTTGCCGCAGACCTACCAGGACTGCATCAACCGCAGCATCACCCAAGCTGGCGCGCTGGGCCTCGACGGTGGCAATAGCCTGTTCTAGATCTTCTCGTTCAGACATCTTACGTGGCACCGGGTATCGGATGGCACAGGCAAATTAGCATTCAGCCAATAATTTAGCCGTGAGTCGATAGTCCGTCCCTAAATGTGCAAGTTGATGGCGTTCCATGTTGGGAGCGCTGACCACCTTGCGCACGTTGGATTCGTCGACCAGATTGTACACTTGCTGGCAAGATGCACCAAAAACGAAGTCTCTTTCCAACCGAAACTCACCATTGCGTTGGCGATCAGAAATTTTGTATAATGAACTCAGTTGTCCACATAAATTTGTTGGAACACCTCTGAGGTCTGATGTTTAAGTTTTCTCTCGGGAAAGTGTAAAAACCTCAGAGAGGTGTAGTAGGAGGTGAAAAATGAAGCTAGATCCAAAGAAAACGGCCGTGGTCATGATTGAGTTCCAAAATGATTTCACGACTGAAGGCGGCACACTTCACGGGGCCGTAAAAGAAGTCATGGAAAGCAGCAACATGCTTGAACATGCACAAGAAACTGTCGCCCAGGCGCGCGAATTGGGCGCCACCATCATCCATGCTCCCATCACCTTTGCCGAAGGGTATCCGGAATTGGGAGCTTTTCCCTATGGCATACTCAAAGGGGTGGTAGATACCAGCTCGTTCCGTAAAGGGACATGGGGCGCTGACTTCGCCGATGAAATGCAGCCGCAAGAAGGCGATCTCGTTGTTGAAGGAAAACGTGGCTTATGTGCCTTTTCCAGCACCAACCTTGACTTTATTTTGCGCGGACGCGGCATTGAAAATGTCGCCTTGGGTGGTTTTCTAACCAACTGCTGCGTCGAATCGTCAATGCGCACCGCATACGAAAAAGGGTTTAATGTTTTCACCCTCACCGACTGTGTGGCCGCGACCAGCGAAGAAGAACAACGGGTGGCCATTGAAAAAGATTATCCGATGTTCTCCCACCCGGTCGATCACAATGAGTTTCTCAACACCCTGTCCGGTGAAACGGAAGCGGCCGATAGCAGCCGCGGATATGCGGATTAAACGACCCCAGTCAACAAAGAAGCTCTCGCTAAACCCGAGGGCTTCTTCGTTTTAATAGTGAAGGTAATCGTTGCCCAATCGCACAACCTCTTTCATTTTCAGTCGAATTCAATACACAACAAGACGCCCAGAATCGTGCTTCACATTCCCACTATCCTGGCGTATAATCAGATAGTTCAGCCCGACCGTCGAGTAATGTGCGAGCGCACGCATCGCTCATTTCTATTGCTCCTGGCGAGATATAACCCATAGATAGGCTGGCAAGGAGGCAGTGCAATGGACCTGAGCGGCAGCCAGATGAAAGCCCTTCATAAAGCGCTCTTAAGCGCCTTTCCGCGTCGAGGAGATTTGCAGCGGATGGTGCTTTTCGGTCTCGAGGAAAATCTTGAATCTATAGCCGGCGCGGGACCGCTCGACGAGGTGGTCCTTAACCTAATAACGTGGACTCGCGGTCGCGGCCGCTTAGATGAGCTCGTAGAAGCAGCCCTGGAAGCCAATTCAACAAACCCCGAACTATTGGCTTTCAGCCAATCGGTAGAACTGCCGGATCAGCAGGTTGCGACTGAACCCGGGAAAACCTCGATTCCTCCTCCGAATATAATTGTTGAGGGTGATTACATCCAGGGCAATAAAACAACAGGTGACAGCATTGAGGTAGGGGATATCACAAACAGCCAAGGGATAGCCATCGGCCGGTCATCATCCGCATCTGTTGGTCAGGGCCAAGCCGAGCCAGCCCGCAGAAGCTCTTCTGGCGGCCAGGATCCGGAAGTAGCTGACCTCTACCAGCAGCTTGCTAATCAATTCAATCTCGCGGAGTTGCAAGATCTTAGTTTTGGGCTGGGGGTTGATTTCGAGGATCTCGGCGGAACAGGGAGGAAAGCCAAAGCGCGTGAACTTATACAGTACATGCAGCGCCGTGGCCGGCTTGATCAGCTTAGCCGAGCTATGCAAGAGCGAGATTAAGGTGACGGCCGTTTCAATCCCGGCTGACAATATGTGACGATTTGGAGGACCGGATAGGAGAGGCCACCCCCGCCGGAAGGGTATCACCACCAACGCAAACAAATTTCCTGAAAGCTAATGGCTGACAATTGATAGCTGAAAGCTGACACCTATTTACAAGGAGAATTTACATGTCACGTTTTTTTGTAGCTACCCGATATCTCATCATCCTGCCTATCATCGGCTTGGGACTGGCTGCCGCGGCCTTTTTTGTCTTTGGCGGCATTGGATTGCTACGCCTTCTTTTCCAGACAATAATGGAAGGTCTTGGACTCATGCATTTTGAACATCATGGCGAGGAGCTGCCGATTGTGATCGAAGTCGTAGAATATGTTCACACATTT
>JAACFF010000519.1 GCA_009937635.1 Chloroflexota bacterium | reverse complement strand
GAGCAGTCGTCTTAGTCGTAATCTCGGCTTCTTTCTTTTTACGCCACTGGTGTTCATGAGCCTGATCAGTCTCATTTTCATCGTTATCATCACCAATTACCAAAACCAGCATCGTGGCCGTATTTATACCGGTATCACCGTTTGGGGCGTTGATTTGAGCCAGATGGATCTAGCTGAAGCGGAAGCCAGCCTATCTGGAGCTTTGCCTTACATTCAGAACCAGGCCATTACACTGACTGACCCGGCTACCGGGAAGCAATGGCAGATGACACCGGCTGATCTGGGGTTGTCATTCGATATAGATCGAACGGTGAGTGCCGCTTACAACACGGGGCGAAAAGGCAAACTCTCCACGGTACTGGATGAGATGTTTACAAGCTGGTATTACGGTCGCCCCCTGGCTCCGATCACTGTACTTGACGAGGGGAAACTAGATGCGGCTCTCTCCGCGGTGGCCGAGGAGATTGACCAACCTGCCACCAGTGCGGCTGTAGATTTTGTAGGCGATACAATCACATACACCCCAAGCCAGACAGGGCGGGTACTCGATCTCGCCTACAGCCGCGATCGAGCCGTGACAACGCTAGTAAATTTTCGTGCGGCTGAGATCGAGCTACTCGTAAACGAAACCCGGCCCGTCATTTATGATGATGGTGCGAATAGCAACCGCATCGAACAGATTATCAATGGAAATCCCATATCGTTTTATATCGAACATCCATTAGATGAGTTTGATTTGGAAAGTATAATCCTGCCACAAGAAGAACAGAGCCGATGGGTACGTATTGAGGCAGTGGGACAAGCAGATGGGACTTTTACACATAAGGTTTTTTTGGAAGAAAGCGCCGCCCGCCAATGGCTAGTACAGTTTGCCAATCAAATTTACCGCGAACCTGTTAATGCCCGCTATTACTTTGACGATGATACACGGGAATTAGTGCTTGTGTCACCGCATATTAACGGACGAGAGCTGAATGTAGATGCTACATTGGCTCAACTTATGGAACAAATAGAAACATCCAACCGATCTGTACCCTTTATCGTAAACGAGATTGTCCCAACAGTTAGTGCCAATTCCACAGCCGAAGAACTTGGTATAATTGAACTGATTAGTGAACGGACGACCTATTTCTACGGTTCATCAGATGCCCGAAAAAGCAGCATTTCTCGCTCTGCCGCAAACTTCTTTGGCATCGTTATCGCCCCGGGCGAAGAATTTTCATTTAACAAATACTTGGGATCGATTTCCGAGGATGATGGTTACGAAGAAGGATTGATCATCATCGGCGACCAGACAATCAAGGGTATTGGGGGTGGCGTCTGCCAGGTCAGTACCACCGTTTTCCAGACCGTCTTCTGGGCTGGTTTCCCAATAACGGAGCGATGGCAGCACGGGTATCTTCTGGCCTATTATTATGATGGCGAAGGGCCAGGGATGGATGCTACCGTTTACTCACCAATCGTTGATTTCAAGTTTGTCAACAACACGCCATACCATCTGCTTATCGAGAATTACTACAATGCGTCAGGGGAATCACTTACATTCAAGTTTTACAGTACCAGCATGGGACGTACCGTGGAAAAAGAAGGTCCCGTTTTTGAGGATATCGTTCCTGCCCCACCGCAGGAAGATGATGTCTGGACTCTAGATCCTGACCTGGAATCCGGCACAGTACGCCAAATAGACTGGGCCACCGAGGGAGCAAAAGTAACCGTTGGACGCACCGTATATAACGCAGACGGGGAGATAATGATTCACGAGGATTTCGTCAGTAATTATGTGCCCTGGGCCAACGGCTTTATGTACGGTCCAGAGGTTCATACCCCTGATTACTCCTTGGTTCCTTCTGATTAGTCAGCGCAGCCTCTTTTTTGCCCAAATAGAAAGCTCGCTTGCATTTGCTGATTAGTAATTTGGTGAAAAGTGGATTTTTCATGAATAGCAGCATACTCGTTTTATGTGACGATCTAGAATCGGGAGGCTCTCTACAGCGGGGGATTGCGAACGAAGGATACCTGGTACATTTTGCAGCTTGCACTGACGGAATACCATTCCTATTCACCCACATGCCTAGTTTGGTTATCCTGGATGTAACGTTACCTGAACCAAGCCATATTAGAATCTGCCATACAATTCGTCAATTGAATTATCATGGCCCGATTCTCATGCTATCAATCAACAATACTGTGGCTGACCGAGTAGCGGGGCTGGATGCTGGGGCCGATGATTTCCTGGGCAAACCTTTCGATAATAGCGAACTTTTGGCCCGAATACGAGTCTTGCTGCGCCGTGGCATTTTAAAAGATTCTGTTACAAAATTCGGTGATCTGGAAATAGATATGGGTCTTTATGAAGCCCGGCGTCAAGGTGAGAAAATTCACTTGAGCCGGATCGAATATGACTTGCTTACGTTTTTTATGGACTACCCTCAACAGGTATTGGGTCGCTCTAGCATCATGGAACATGTTTGGGGTGCTCAGCTTGGAGGTTACGGAAATTCACTGGATGTGTATATCTCACGCTTAAGACGCAAACTCGGTAGCCCCCCGCTGATCCACACGGTTCGCAGCATGGGCTACATATTAGTAGAAGCTCCTCCATAATTAGGTAGTAGAGACAGACACCTTTAACGCAGTCAAGGTGATCAGTTTTATCCCACGCGCTATATTGACGACGACATTTATAATTCAACGTGAGCTATCAATTGGCTTAGTTCCTGATGCAACAACCAGCTGCGTCCCCAGTCGATATGGAAAACTACGTTCTTCATACCTTATACATTTTTCCTTAAGAGGTTCCCAAAAGCGACGAGTGACATCTGCACCGGTAAGTGTTCTACTTAGCGTATTCACAAGCCGCGGTCGCAGTTCTTCCCTGGGATTAGGTAGATAACCATCCATAAGTGCGCAGCGTCCTCCTGGAGCCAACACATTCCACATACACGCAAAAACATCTTCCCAATCAGCTGCTACAGCGAGTCCAAACGAGCAAATGATACGGTCTATTCTTTGTACATTATTTGCCAGAATGGTTTGCAGCATCTCTTGGTTCAATCTAACGGCATCAGCATAGACCAGATGAATTGCTTGCGAACTCCATTTATGGCGCTCTATTCGTTCCTTTGCTTTCTTTAGCATTCCCGTTGAGTAGTCCACGCCAATGAGTTGGCCGCTTTCTCCGATTTTTCGCATGATGAGCTCAAAATTCTGTCCGGTACCGCAGGCAACATCTATAACCGTATGGCTTGGTCTCAAGCGCAGTTGGTTAATTAACTCCAGACGAAAGGGTCGATACCGTTGCTCCGCGGAATCATAGAAATCGGCAAATTCGTCGTACCATTCGGCAGTTGAGACTTTGTTAAGCCTGGCTGAGCCGGTGATAAGCAGAACTGCCCATCGCGCCGCTCGCGTAAAAATCGCGGGAGTCGGAAATCCTTGCGCGGGTTTCTGAACATCGTCCGTAGACAGCTTACTTAATGATCGTCCCGTTTCTGGCAGCATGAGCTGTTATGAGTGGCGAATGGCCGAAATAAAACCAGGCGGGATTGGTCCATTGGACCAGATAGCTATGGAGTCCACGGGTATTTCTTCCAATCCTGAAACGAACTCGACACAATTATTCAGATTAGGACAGCGTTCGTGCATAATTTGCACATGGAAAGTGAAATCGTCAACAGCCTGTTCTTGG
>JAACFF010000129.1 GCA_009937635.1 Chloroflexota bacterium | reverse complement strand
ACAGAGTCAGGATATCTGCAATCAGCCGCACGATGTCGCCAACTCGGGCGGAATCGATCCAGCGCAGATCGTCGTCAGGCCAGTGGGCGAGTTCGATGCGGCCCGTGGAGCTGAAGGCGATACTGGGCACGCCGCGCATGGCGAAGGTGGAATGGTTGCTTTGCGGCCAAGGATCGACCCAGACCACCCCAGGATAAGCGGCCGTTATTCCTTGCAAAGCGTTCTCAAACTGGGAACTGGCGCTAAATAAGGCTATGCTGTTGGCGGCCAGGCGCTGGCCAACGCTGTCCACATTGATGGCGACGATAACGTCGTCGAAATCCTCCCCACCCCGGCGCAGATACTCATCATCGCCGATGGGCATATATTCTTCGTTAGTGAAAGCGACAAACTCCAGGCCGTAGGGATAATCGGCTGTCTTTAGCGTTTGGGCAAGGGCCAGCAAGACGGCCGTGCCGCTGGCATTGTCCAACGCGCCGGGCGTGTCGATCTTGGTGTCGAAATGGGCGCAGAGGATTACGCGCTTAGCTCTGGATGGCGAACGGGCCACGATATTGGCCGAATAGCCAGGCGACTGCTCTGATTCTATGCGAAGGCGAGCGACTTGCTGCCCCTCCCCCAGTAATGCCAGGGCGGATGCGGGCGTGATCGTTGCCGATGGGATGCGGAATTCCCAATCCTCAATCAGCCGCTCCAAGCCGCCACGATGATGTTGTACCGTAAGGACGGCAATGGGCTGCTTTTCTTCCAACAGGCGAATAACCTTGTCCTCGCGCTCGCTTTTGAGAAACCAGGATTTCGGCGAAAGGGGACCTGGCATCAAATCGCCGTAGAGAACCGCGATGGATCCATCCAGGTGGGCCACTTCCAGTTCAGCTATAGTGCCCACACCCATTGTTTCGGCCGTTAGATTACAAGCGGGCGAATAAGCATTGGCAGCAGCCGGAAGTTGGTTCCCATTGAGCGTGAGGCGCGTGTCATGATGCGTCCAGGCAGGACAGTCGAAGCGTTGTTCTTCCACCTCCCAACCCGCTTCGACGAAGACGCCGTGAATATAAGCAGCGGCCCGATGATCACCCGGCGAGCCGCCTGGTCTTTCACCGATATCGTCGACTAGTACTTGCAAATGTTCACTCAACAGACTTTCCATACTTTTTCTCAATTTCTCTCCTCATAATTTCTCGTAAAGCCCTACCGTATTGGGATGCACGCCGACCGCAGTGCTGATGCCAGATGTGTGTAATGGCTTCGCCAGGTTCTTGCGCTCCAATGAATGATCCCAGATTTTCACACTAGTTTCTGTATTGTCCTACGGTATTGGCTAGAAGGGCAAGCAAATGTAAATTGTGAGTGATTCTTGCGAAGTAGTTTGCATAAAGTTCCAGATGGGACAAAAGGATTGATGCTCGTTTAGCGCATTACAGCAGGAGTTGTGTACAATTGAACACAAGAGTGTGTAGTTCCCGTAGGAACAGGGAAATTGTGCAATTTCGAAGCTTAGGGGAAAAAGGTACAGGGAGCCATTTTGGATGACCGTGCGAATTTGCAATGTTCAATAGGCGGTTACTACAAACCTAATAGAGGAGAGATCCATTCAATGAATCTAACAATTGGCAAAATTCGCCGCTTACAGCAATGTGCAACGCCAGAAGGCAAGTTCGTCATGTTCGCCCTGGATCACCGGGGAAATTTGCGCCGCTCGTTAAATCCTGAAGCACCCAAAACGGTGACTTATGAACAGATGGCGGGATTCAAGCGAGAGCTAACTAGGGAGATTTCAGGTATGGCAACGGCCGTACTCTTGGATCCCGTGTACGGAGCAGGCCCGGCGATTGTTTCGGGCGCGATCGCGCCCGCGTCCGGTTTGTTAGTTGCCGTAGAGAAAACGGGGTATACGGGCGATCCTACGGCTCGCGAGAGCAAGATCCTGGATGGTTGGAGCGTGGAAAAAATCTCGCGCCTGGGCGCGGCAGGAGTCAAGCTATTGCTATATTATCATCCAGGGGCGCCCAATGCGGCCGAACAGGAAGCGCTTGTGCAGCAAGTGGCTGAGGAGTGTGCACGCTTTGACATCCCTCTGTTCTTAGAACCGCTGTCGTTCGCGCTGGATCCGGCAGTGAAAAACCTGGCCTCCGAGGAAAAGCGTCAAGTGGTGATAGAAACAGCGCGCAGGCTGACGCCAATGGGCGTGGATATTCTCAAGGCGGAGTTTCCGCTTAACATCGCCGACGAAACAAATGAAAGCATTTGGGCTGAAGCATGCGCGGAATTGTCGGCTGCCAGCGTGGTGCCTTGGGTACTGTTGAGCGCCGGAGTCAGTTATGAAGATTTTGAACGGCAGACAAAGATCGCCTGCCAATATGGAGCCAGTGGCGTACTGGTTGGCCGGGCGGTATGGAAGGAAGCGACCAATGTGCATGGCCAGGCGCGCAGTGAATTTCTGCGCACCACTGCTACGGTGAGAATGCAACGGTTGGCGGCAATCATCGACCAATATGGGCGGACATGGACGGACTTTTATCCGGGCATGAGGGATTCGGTTGTGGAAGGGTGGTATAAGAAGTATTAATTCTTGATGGTGAATGGTTAAGGGCTGACCCGTCCTGGACATGGTTAAGGATAATGAAAGCGTTTGATATTCTTGTCATTGGAGAGATTAATCCTGACCTTATTTTAAGGGGCAATGATGTTGTTCCGGCTTTTGGACAGGCGGAAAAGCTGGTGGACGAGGCTCGGCTGACGATTGGTTCGTCATCGGTCATTATGGCCTGTGGGGCGGCGCGATTGGGGTTGCGGGTGGCTTTCATTGGGCTTGTTGGCGATGATGAATTCGGCCGTTTCATGCTCAATGCGATGGAAGAAAAAGGCTTGGACACGTCAGCCTGTATCGTCGACGAACAGCTACAAACGGGTATGAGCGTCATTCTTTCCGGGCCAGATGACCGGGCCATTCTCACTTACCCCGGTTCAATTCCTGCGCTGCATATCGAGCAGATAGATGAAACATTATTGCGGCAAACCGGTCACTTGCACGTGGGCAGCTACTTCCTGCTCGACAAGTTACGTCCCGATTTGCCAGCGCTGTTTGCCAGAGCGCGCAATGAGGGTCTGACAACCTCAGTGGATACAAATTGGGATCCGCGCGGCAACTGGGAAGTGGCAGAGATGCTTGCACATTGTGATGTTTTTTTACCAAACGAGGCAGAGCTACGGTTCATTGCAGGCGAAGACAATTTTAGCGCGGCCCACCAAAAGCTGGCGGAGCAGATCCCAACTTTGGCCGTCAAATTAGGCGCGGAAGGTGGCATGGCTCGAGAGGGAGAAGAGATCGTAACCGTCCCACCAGTAAAGGTAAATGTCGTGGACACAACCGGAGCAGGAGATTCTTTCGACGCCGGTTTTCTTTACGGATATTTACGCAAATGGCCATTGGAGAAATCGCTGAAAACGGCCGTTGCGTGTGGCTCATTATCAACCCGCGCCGCCGGGGGAACAACCGCGCAGCCAACGTTAGAAGAAATTGCGAATTGGGAATGGTGAATTCTTAATTGTGAATTGGGAATGGTCCGCGATGCACAAGTCTGTTATTAAGAAATATGAAAAAGTCATTGCTATCCGAAATTGTTAACTTGCAGAACATGGGACAGACGCGCGGCGTTGCATCTATTTGTTCCGCACACCCGACGGTGTTGGAGGCGGCATTGAGACATGGATTGCTGCATGGGCAAGCTGTATTGATCGAATCAACCTGCAACCAAGTTAACCAGTTCGGGGGTTACACGGGCATGAAACCGGCTGAATTTGTAGCGTTTGTGGGGCGATTGGCACGGATAATAGGCTTTCCAGAGGACAATCTCATCTTAGGCGGGGATCATCTCGGCCCAAATCCGTGGCAAGATGAAACGGCCGACGTAGCAATGGGCAAGGCAAAAGAGCTTGTGCGGCGTTATGTCAGCTGCGGCTACACGAAAATTCACCTGGATGCGAGTATGAAGTGTGCCGACGATGAAAAGGATCGGCCGTTACCCAAAAGGATTGCCGCGCAGCGTGCGGCGGAAATGGCCCTGGTCGCCGAAGAGGCACTCAAACAGAGCAGGCACAAGATCGCACCCCACTACGTGATCGGAACCGAGGTGCCCGTTCCCGGCGGCGCACAAGAACATGAAGAGACGGTGGAGGTAGCGACGGCGGAAGAGGCAGCCGAGACTATTGAAATCTCGCGGCAAGCGTTCCTGCAAAAGGGACTGGATGAGGCGTGGCAACGTGTGATTGCGGTGGTCGTTCAGCCTGGCGTTGAGTTTGGCGACAGCTCATTATTTGAATATGATGCGCTTCAGGCAGCTCATCTATCCCGACTGATCGAAGCATACGATAACCTTGTTTACGAGGCGCATTCAACTGACTATCAGACACGTGAGAAGCTGCGGGAGTTGGTGCGCGATCACTTTGCGATTCTTAAGGTTGGGCCCGGTTTAACGTTCGCCTATCGTGAAGGCGTTTTTGCCCTGGCGATGATTGAAGAGGAATGGCTGAGCGGAAAACAGGGCATCGAGCTTTCGAACCTGCTCCAGGTGGTGGAGGAGGTGATGTTGCAAGATCCGGCATACTGGCGGAGTTATTATCCAGGTGAAACATGGGAACAGCGTTTTTCGCGCCGCTACAGTTTCAGCGATCGTATCCGTTACTATTGGCCGGTTCCGCAGGTTCAGAGTGCGTTAAACAGAATGCTGGAAAATTTGAGTAAACGGCCGATTCCGCTGACGCTTTTGAGCCAATATATGCCTGTTCAAGCGAAGTCTGTTCGCCAGGAAAGGCTGTCAAACTCGCCCGAGGCACTTCTGCTTGACAAGGTTTTTCGCGTACTAGACGATTACGCCTTTGCCTGTAGACCGGAGCTTGCTTCTAGACAAGCAAAGACTCTGCCGCATCAGCCATTGCTGCAGCTGTAATGCCCAAGTTTTCGTAAATCGTCTTATAGGGCGCGGAAGCGCCAAAGCGGTCCAGGCCGATGGACAGGCCATCGTCACCGACATAGCGCTCCCAGCCTAAGGTCACGCCAGCTTCAATTGAAACACGCGCCTTGATACTGGCGGGGAGAACGCTTTCCTGGTATTCGCCCGTCTGCGCCGCAAATAGCTCCCAGGAAGGCATGGAAACAACCCGCGCCGCAATTCCACGCCCGGCAAGCAACTTCTGGGCTTCCATGGCCAACGACAGTTCCGTTCCGCCGCCGATCAAAATCACCTGGGGATCGTCAGCGTCGCTAATTACGTAAGCGCCACGCAGCGCCCCTGCCCCACTTTCGGCCAATGTAGGCACACCTTGGCGGCTAACCAACAGCGCGGTTGGCCCATCCTGGTTTTCAAGCGCCGCCTGCCAGGCATAAGCAGTTTCGGTGGCATCGCCGGGACGAATGATGGTCAGTCCCGGGATAAGGCGCAGGCTCATCAAATGCTCTACTGGCTGGTGGGTAGGGCCATCTTCGCCTACGCCGATGCTATCGTGGCTCCAGACGTATATGACAGGCAAGCCCATCAGCGCGGCGAGGCGCACGGAGGGGCGCATGTAGTCAGAAAAGACGAGGAAGGTTCCGCCAAAGGGGCGGATGCCCCCATGTAGCGCCAGCCCGTTTAATATGCCGCCCATGCCATGCTCGCGTACGCCATAGCGAATGTAGCGACCGGAGAAATCACCCTTCTGCAGATCCGTTGTGCCTTGAATGGCCGTCTTGTTGGATCCAGTTAAATCGGCCGATCCGCCGACGAGATTGGGCATATGGGGCGCAATCGCGTTGAGGGACTGGCCGGAAGATGCTCGTGTAGCCAAGGAATTTCCCGCTTCGAATTGAGGCAAGATAGAGTTCCAATCCCGTGGGAGTTTCGCTTGCCATTCCTCTTGGAAAGCGTCCGCCAGTGCGGGATATTCTTGACTGTAGGAATCCCATAGGGCTTGCCAGGCGTCAAAAGAGGCACGGTCACGCGCAAAGAAATCTTGAACGCCATCAGCAACATAGAAGGTTTGATCCATTGGCAATCCAAGGCGTTCCTTGGTCAGCCGGATCTCTTCGACGCCCAAGGGCTCGCCATGGGCCTTGGCAGTTCCTTCGCGGTTCGGGCTACCGTAGCCAATGATGGTATGGCAAGCGATGATTGACGGCCGTTTCCTTTCGGCAAGGGCTGCATCCGTGGCGGCGATGATCGCCTGCGGATCGTGCCCGTCGATACGCTGTGTGAACCAGCCATAGGAATCAAAGCGGGCCATAACATCCTCCGTAAAGGTCAAGTCGGTCGACCCATCGATACTGATATTGTTGTCGTCATAATAGAGAATTAGCTTGTTAAGACCCAAATGCCCGGCAAGAGAGCACGCCTCGTGCGAGATTCCTTCCATCAGATCGCCGTCACCAGCCATGACGAAGGTATTGTGGTCAACCACATTATAGCCGGGCCGGTTGAAACGCTCGGCTAGCCAACGTTCAGCCATAGCCATACCTACGGCGTTGCTAACGCCCTGCCCTAACGGACCTGTTGTGGTCTCCAAACCAGGCGTAAGATGATTCTCGGGATGACCTGGGGTCTTGCTGTCCCATTGGCGGAAATTCTTGATCTCCTCCATGGGCATGCTGGCATAACCACTCAAGTGTAGCAAACTATAAATGAGCATGGATCCATGGCCACCGGAGAGGACAAAGCGATCACGGTCGGGCCAGGAAATATTTCGCGGATCGTGTTTCAGGTAGCGCGTCCAGAGAACAGTGGCCACATCAGCCATGCCCATAGGCAAACCCGGATGGCCGCTGTTGGCTTTTTGCACACCATCCATTGCCAATCCACGTATGGTCATGGCTGCCAGCTTGTGTTGTTCAAGGGGATAAGTTGTCATGAGAACCTCCAAGGTGACTAAAATTGTATCAAGCAGGTAGAGAATCAGCCACCGAATGGTTAACGCAGTGAGCTTGATAGGCAATCATTTTTTGGGAGCTATTTGGTAAAAGTAAGGACATAAACGAGCAGTTTTGCCAAAGATTGCTGCGGCTAGATGGACCATTCGCTTTCGAGTTAATAAATCATGGGTATACTATCATATATCAGCAGATCTACGCAGGTTACACATATTTATTTTTGATCTGCTATATCCGTATAATCTATGGCTCTATCGTTTTTGCAAATCCTTCTTCAGTTTGCTTCTTGACAGATAGGGCCGGTCAGAAGGAGTTTGTTCGTGGCAAACAGAAACAAAAATCTCATAATCGCTTATTTCCCCAATGAACATGCGGCAGAAATGGTCGCAGATGGTTTGAAGGATTGGGACAAAGCCTGCCGGGACATTAAGCTGGGGGGCATTGGCATTTTAACCATGGAGGAAGAGAAGGTTAAGACGCATTTGGTGGGAACTCACGCGACGGGGACAGGCGCCAGATGGGGCACAATCCTGGGTGTAGCCGCCGGTATTTTTAGCGGCGGAGTGACGATCATCGGGGGCGCGGTTGCCGGTCTTGCGGCAGGAGCTGTTGCAGGTGCGCTTTTTCACAAACGACTGGGGATGAATGATGACGATAAAGCACGTCTTGAAGAACACCTGAAAGACGGTGGTGCGGCGATTGCGGTGATGGCGGACGAATACGAGGTTGGTGCAACGACAGAAGAGTTGGCCAGTATGGGCGGCGAGATTGAAAGTTTTGATGTGCCGCCGAAGACTGTAGAGGAGATGGTAGAGGCTCACGGCGGCCAGGTTGATGGCGACGGCGATGGCGAGAAGGAGTAACTATGTGTGGACGTTTTGCTTTATTCGCTCCGGGAGAACAGCTTGCCGAACAGTTCGGGGTCGAGCTCAACCACGAGTTGGAGCCGCGATATAATATCGCGCCAACACAAGCCGTTGCGGCCATTCGGCTTGCGGCCAGCACAGGGGAACGAGAATTGACCTATTTTCGCTGGGGACTCATTCCTTCTTGGGCTAAAGATCCCAAGATTGGTTCGCGCATGATCAATGCAAGATCGGAGACGGCCGCTGAGAAACCTTCATTTCGCGCCGCTTTCAAGAGACGGCGCTGCCTTATTCCGGCCAGTGGTTTCTATGAGTGGCAACGACTAGAAGATCGCAAACAACCGACGTTCATCCATGCCAGCGACGACAGCCTCTTAGGGTTGGCTGGACTGTGGGAGATATGGCAGGCGAACGATGGCAGCGTTGTGGAAACTTGTACGATTCTGACCACCCAGCCCAATGAAATGATGGCTAGTATCCATAACCGTATGCCGGTGATCATCGAAGCCGAGGATTACAGCATGTGGCTAGATCCGGGTCCGCAACCACAAGATGCCTTGCACTTGATGCGTCCTTACCCGGCGAAAGGGATGGAAGCTTACCCTGTTTCAACGGCCGTGAATAATCCACGCAATGACGCTGCCGTTTGTGTAGAGCCGGTTTAGAAGGGTTAGGCAGGGTCGACGGTGGCATAATTGAACGACTAAACAATTCGTTCTACATGCTAAGGAGAGATAATTGTGAAGATCGGGGTCGTGTTTCCGCAAACTGAATTTGGCAATGATCCGGCTGCAATTCGTGATTACGCGCAGACGGCGGAAGCTCTTGGGTACACACATATATTGGCCTATGATCACGTGCTCGGGGCAAATCCTCGGCGAACAGGAGGGTGGCAAGGACCTTACACGCACGAAGATCCGTTTCACGAGCCGTTTGTATTGTTCAGCTATATGGCAGGCATCACCGAACGCATCAAGTTTGTGACCGGTATTCTTATTCTGCCACAACGGGAAACGGCTGTCGTGGCCAAGCAGGCGGCGAGCCTGGATGTGCTCAGCAATGGCCGGCTGCGCCTGGGTGTGGGCATCGGCTGGAACCAGGTGGAATATGTTGCTCTGAACCAGGCCTTCGGTACCAGGGGGAAGCGCATTGAGGAGCAGGTAGCATTATTGCGCCAGTTGTGGACGAAGCCGTTGGTGAACTTTGACGGGCATTGGCATACGATCCCGGATGCTGGCATCAACCCCTTACCCGTACAGCGCCCCATCCCTATCTGGTTTGGCGGGCATGCTGACGCAGTCCTACGGCGCACTGCTAACATAGGCGATGGTTGGCTGCCCAATTACCGCAAGGCGGAGGATGCTGCGCCATCACTGGATAAGTTGGATGCCTATCTGGTTGCGGCAGGTCGGTCGCGAAAGGAGATCGGTCTCGAGGCCCGTATTCATAGCCGCCATGGGAATCTAGACACGTTGCTTTACAGTATGGAAGCTTGGAAATCGGCAGGAGCAACTCACATATCGCTGAATACCATGGGGGCAGGGTACAGTTCACCCGAGCAGCACTTACAGAGGATTCAATCTTTTGCCACGGTGGCTATAGGAACGTAGATCATTAAAGCGCTTTGAAGTGGATATGACAACGTTATGGAAATGCTAGGAGGACCCCTATTCGCCGTTGCCGGGGCTGGAGAATCACATGGGCCGGGCGTCACGACAATCGTCTTTGGTTGTCCTGCGGGCTTAAAACTCTCCCGCGAGCAAATTCAAGCAGCTCTCGACAGACGACGTCCAGGAAGCAGCCGACACGGTACGCCACGGCAAGAGAAGGACCGGGTTTTCTTGCTCTCGGGTCTTTACCAGGAAGATCACGATGAATTGATCGCAGGACCCCAGGTCCAGGTCACGGGGTCGGGGCAAATTTCAACCAGCCAAACTTACGAGTGGGGGTACACGACCGGCGAGCCAATCAGCGCCGTCGTACTCTCGACGGCCAAGAAATCTCAACACTACACGCAATTTCAGGGTCCAGAGGGAGCTGTGCGACCTGGACATACGGATCTGGTCAAATACCACAAGTCCCGCGGTTTCGTCGATATTCGTGGCGGCGGCCGGTCCAGCTATCGCTCCACTATTTCCGACGTAATCGGCGGCTCTGTCGCCCGTATATTCTTGCAGGAGCAATTCGGCACCGTCTTTCTTTCTTCCATCAGCCAGGTAGGGCCACTTCAAGCCACATTCGGGTTAAAGGAGCAGTTCGGCCGTTTGTTGGAACAATCAGAAGGGCAGTCTATACCGTCCGAGGCCATCCAAGAAGTGCAGGAACGTCTGGCGCAGGCTGAAATCCATGCCCTGGATGCAGATTTCGCGCTTGCGGCGGCGGAACTGATCAAAGAAACGCGCATCAAGGGGGATTCTCTTGGAGCAGCGGTGGAGGTCGTTGCCGTCAATGTCCCGGCCCTGGCTGGGGACCCTTTGTACAACAGCTTGAAGGTGCGCCTGATGGGCACGATGGGTGGGCTAAACGCGGCCCAATCGTGTGAAATCGGCGATGGGGTCCAGGTCATCGGCCGTTTTGGCAGTGAAAACAACGATCCTATCCGGCGCTCAGGATACCAACGAAACAGCCACGGCGGGTTGATCGGCGGCATCACCACGGGAATGCCTTTGGTCTGCCGCGTCGGATTTAAGCCAACTTCTACGATCGTCAAAAGGCAACAATCGGTGCGCAAAGATTTGGAAGAGATCGATTTTTTGCTAGAGAAAGGACGCCACGATCCTTGTGTTGGGGTTCGCGCCGGAGTGACGCTGGAATCACGCATGGCCATCGAGTTAATGAACGCAGTCTTAATGCACCAGGCCAGCACAGTAGATCGTGATAATTTCGAATTGTTCTAGTTGTAGGAAACCCGGTTATTTTACGCGCCAGCCATAAGATAAACTGTATGTGTTTTTATCCCATCAATAGAGAGGTCCCATCCGCTTTGCGAGCTGATGAGTTTGTACTGTATCCGCTGACAGCAGCTCATGTACAGATTGACTATGAAGCGGTCATGTCAAGCAAAGAGATGCTGAATCTGTGGAGTGGAAGCTGCTGGCCATGGCCAGGGTTCACGTTGGCGGACAATTTGAAAGATCTTGAATGGCATGACAAGGAACATCAGCAGCGTGTGGCTTTCACTTATACAGTTCTGGATACGACGGAAATGTCTTGTCTGGGCTGCGTTTACATCCGGCCCCTGGCAGATCTGGCAGCAGACAACGCCGGCAAGCTGGAAAAAGTAGAGGCAGACGTAGCCATGGCTCGCTTTTGGGTTCGCTCTTCACGCCTGGCAGATGGATTGGACGTCCGGCTGCTTGAAACACTTAGAGAGTGGTTTGCAGACTGTTGGGCGTTTCCACGCGTCTTTTTTCATACGCGGCAAGCAAACAAGCAACAGGTTGATCTATTCGAGGCGTCCGGTCTGGAACGCGTAATGACTCTGCAAATAGCACAGCGGGGTGGAATCTTTTATTTCTATGGAGACGACAAACAAGATGAAATACTCGATTGATCGCTATATCAACTGTCGCGCTGCTTACTTTCCTACACTGTCTGCGGACGGCCGTTGTCTTGCCTTTATCAGCGATATCACAGGCAGGGCACAAGTCTGGAGTATCGATCTTGACGATCTCAAGCATGCTATTCCCTGGCCACGGCAGTTGACGTTCGCTCCGGATCAGGTGATGTATGCGCAGTTTTCACCAGAGCCAGATCGGAAGCGCTTACTTTATACCCATGACATTGGGGGTAGTGAAAATGCGCAGCTTTTCATGCTGAACCTGGACGAGGCGAAAGAGACCTGTCTGAGTGAGGGTTTTGGCGAAGCAATGCATATCCCCGGTGAGTGGTCAGTCGATGGAAAACAGCTACTTTTCACGGCCAATCGCCGCGATAAGTCACAGTTTGACCTTTATCGCCTAAATCCTGATGGTGGTGAAACGGAGATGATCTGGCAGCATCAAGAAGCTGGGTTCTTATATGGTATGATTTGGTCACCAAACGGGGAACGCGTGGCGCTCATTCGCGCCGCGCAATCGGCCAAACACGATCTCTTCGAAGTCAACTTGGAAACGGGCATAGTACGCCAGCTAAATCCCGTGGACCATCCAGCTCGATTCGCCACAATCTCCTACAGCAGGGACGGCCGCTATTTATTCGCACATACGGATCTTGATTCCGACTTTCTACACGTGGCAAAACTGGATCTGGCTACGGGAAGCTGGGAAAAGTTAGTGCATCCGAATTGGGATATTGAACTGTTTGCCCATTCTGCAAATGGCCGCTATCTGGCTTATGTCATCAATCAAGATGGAGACAGCCGGTTGGAGGTTATCGATCTGGCGACGGGAACTGCTCGCCCTGCTCCGGAACCGAAGACGCGTCCCGGCACTATCGGCTGGTTTGACCACTTGTTGGCGTTTTCCCCTGACTCTCGCTTTTTGGCCTTCTCATACGCGAGTGCTACACGAACATCTGATGTTTATCTGTGGGATCTTGACCTGCATAAAGATAACCTAACCTTGTGTACTTCCAGTTCCCACGGCGGAATACCCTTATCTAGTTTTGTGGCCCCAGCGCTTATTCATTACCCGACTTTTGATGGCAGGCAGATACCAGCGTGGTTCTATATGCCCTTGGGTAAGGATACTGGAACAGCCCCAGTAGTCGTGATGGTACATGGCGGTCCAGAAAGCCAGTACCGACCCTACTTCAATTTCCTGGCCCATTACCTTGTACACCAAGGATATGCCGTTTTAGCCCCCAATGTACGTGGTTCGACGGGCTACGGAAACGCTTACAGCCATCTCGACGACGTGGAAAAACGGATGGATTCAGTAGCCGACCTGGCTTATGCCGCCCATTGGCTTAGGTCCCAGCCAAGGATCGATGCACACCGAATCGCTATATACGGGGGCAGTTATGGTGGGTTTATGGTCTTGTCGGCATTGACAACCTATCCTGAGCTGTGGGCTGCAGGGGTGAACATCGTGGGGATCAGCAACTTTGTCACCTTTCTCGAGAACACCAGCAGTTATCGTCGCGCTCATCGCGAATCTGAATATGGCAGCCTGGCGCATCATCGGGACTTTCTCGAGTCGATTTCGCCTTTGAATCAGGCGCAGAAAATCAGCGTGCCTTTAATGGTCATCCACGGGGCCAACGATCCTCGCGTTCCACTCAGCGAGGCGGAACAGTTGGTGGATGTGCTAAGAAAACGGGATGTTACCGCGGAATTTCTGGTATTCGAGGATGAAGGACACGGCATCGCCAAATTGAAGAACAAATTGGTGGCTTATACGGCCGTTGGCAATTTCCTGAACCGGGTGCTGAGGCCATGAGCAAAGCCCTCCCACATTTGCCCCAGGCAACCTTTGAAGCGTTGGTGGTCGAAGCTGTAGCCAGCCTACCAGTCTATTTCCAAGAAAAGCTGGAGAACATAGAGATCCTGGTGGCGACCTGGCCTTCTACCAATGAAATGCACCGCGCCGGCGTGGCTTCAGGCAGCTTGCTGCTTGGACTGTATCAAGGTATCCCTCTCACGGAGCGAACACATTATTATAATCTGGTTCCACCGGATACCATCACGCTGTACCAAGGTCCGATCGAGATGGTTGCAGGCGACGACTATGGGAAAATACGTGACCAGGTTAAACACACCGTTATACACGAGATCGCCCATCATTTTGGTATCAGCGACGATCGATTGCACGAATTGGGAGCATATTAGTCGAAAAAATGCCAACTTTTCAAAAAGTTGGCATTTTTAGTACGAATTCTTATGCTATAATCAATCTGTGGACAGGCCAGCAAGGCTGGTAAACTTGGTGGGTTGTCAGGAAGAAGAACCGATGTACGAGTGAAATCAGGAGAGCGTTATGCCCAAGAATAACACAAACGAGAAGCAGAACGGACACTACACGAAAAATGGCAAGCTCAGATCAAGTTTTTATGAGAAGGAGCTGCTACGATTGCAGGAGGAGATGGTAAAAATCCAGTATTGGGTCAAGGCGCAGAATATGCGCGTGGTGATCGTCTGTGAAGGACGTGATGCAGCCGGGAAAGGAGGCACGATCAAACGAATCACCGAGCGCACGAACCCACGTGTTGTGAGGGTAGTTGCCCTGGGTATACCCAGCGATCGGGAGAAAAATCAATGGTATTTCCAGCGATGGGTAGCACATCTACCGGCAGACGGCGAAATCGCCATCTTTGACCGCAGTTGGTATACTCGCGCGATCACGGAACATGTCATGGGTTTTTGCACGGAGGATCAATACCGTGAATTCTTGCGCTCATGCCCCCAATTTGAGCGTATGCTGGTTAATGAAGAACAGGAGCGTCGTTTCCAAAAGCGGTCTAAGGATCCAAGAAGGCGCTGGAAATTAAGCCCTATGGATATCGAATCGCGAGCAAAGTGGGAAGAGTATTCCAGGGCAAAGGATCGCATGTTTGATTACACGGATATCAAGCAAGCGCCCTGGTATGTGGTCAACGCGGAAGATAAGAAAAAAGCGAGGCTCAACTGCATGAGTCACATCATCAGTATGATTCCCTATGAGGATATTCTGCCTGGTCCGATTGATTTGCCACCGGTAGTGAAGGGCACCGCCTATGTACGGCCGCCAATCGACGAGCAGACGTTTGTGCCTGATGCTTACTAATTCATTTCGGCGTACAGGGCAGATTGTGTCGCACAGCAATTTAAAACGGAAATAGATCAAGCAAAGCCGCCAAGGCACAAAGATGCTTTTTCGGTGTCTTTGAACGATCTGCCAAATCTTTCTACATCTATTGGTGGCTTTGAACGATTTGGCAGATCGTTTTGCATTTAGGAGGGCAAAGAATATGTCGCTGCAAAGTGAAAAAATGGCCAATGTGGACACCGCCTGGTGGCACATGGAAGGTCCGACCAATTTGATGATGATTACCACGGTGATGATCTTCGAGGGTAAGCTGGACCAAGCACGCTTGCGCCAGACCCTGGAAAAACGCATGCTCGCTTACGATCGTTTCAGGCAGCGGGTTATTGAGTCACGCTCTGCGCTAGGACCGGTAGTTTGGGAACTGGATCCTAACTTCGATCTGGACGCCCATATCCGTCGTGTCGGTCTGCCAGAGCCAGGGGGAAAAACAGAGCTGGAGCAGTTGGTCAGCGATCTCATGAGCACGCCATTGGATTACAGCAAGCCATTGTGGCAAATCCACATTGTAGAGAACTACGAGGATGGCTTTGCGGTGATCAATCGTCTCCACCATTGTATTGCAGATGGGATAGCTTTGATGCGCGTATTGCTCTCCCTGACCGATGACAATCCAGACGCCGTATGGTTTGAGGAAGAGACGACCAGCAATGGGCGGCGGCGCGGAATTCTAAGCCGGGCTTTCGGTCCAGCCGTGGGAGTCGCCAGGACCACGAGCAGATTATCAGGAACCCTCGTGCGTGAGAGTGCGAAGACTATTCGGCATCCTGGACGCATTGTAGATGCAACAAAGTATGGCATCGATTTTACGTCGCGACTGGGCAAGGTTACCCTGCGCTGGCCCGATCCCCCCACCCTTTTCAAAGGAGAGCTCGGTGTACGCAAACAAGCGGCGTGGTCCGAGCCGGTGTCGCTGGCGGATGTTAAGGCGATAGGCACGGTGACCGGCGGAACGGTTAATGATGTGATGGCGACGGCCGTCACAGGCGCTTTACGACGCTATATGGAAGATCAAGGAGCGCAAACAGCCGGCCTTAACTTCCGGGCCTATATACCTTTTAACTTGCGACCGCTGGATCAGCCCATTGAATTAGGCAACCGGTTTGGGCTCGTTTTCCTCTCGCTGCCAATCGGCACGGTCGATCAACTTGAACGACTGCAGATTATTAAGCAGCGTATGGATGAGCTGAAAGATTCCCCGGAAGCGGCGGTAGCAATCACACTACTAGCAACTGCGGGTATGCTGCCAAAGGACATTGAGACCCAAATGTTCAAGCTTTTCCATGCGAAGGCGACGGCGGTATTGACCAATGTTCCTGGCCCTCAGCAGCCACTTTATATGGCAGGCGGGCGCTTACGAGGCATTATGGGTTGGGTTCCGCAGGCGGGAAATGTCGCCTTGGGCATTAGTATCATCAGCTACGACGGCGAGGTCTTGGTAGGCATCAATACGGATAACGGGCTCGTGCCCAACCCGTCTGCAATCATTGATCATTTCTACGTAGAATTTGACCAATTGCTGCAACTCAAGAACGAAGTAGAAAAAACAAGTTAGATTGTGGTGATCTCTACCAAGATGATAAGAGGATGAAGACAAAAAATTCATCCGGCCCAGCTTTTGGGATAGTGGAATTGGCCTTTTTTGAAGAGGATTGATGACACCTCAAATAGCGCTAACAATGGCCATCCTTGTGTTGGCCGTTTTCCTTTTTGTGACCGAGCGCTTACGAGCAGACCTGGTCGCATTGCTGGTATTGGTGAGCCTGGTTATTGCGGGCCTGGTCACACCGGCGGAAGCGCTCTCTGGCTTTAGCAATCCGGCCGTGGTTACCGTCTGGGCAGTCTTTATTCTGAGCGCGGCTCTGGCTGGTACAGGGGTGGCTAACGAAATCGGCCGTCATGTTTTACGCCTTTCCGGCCATAGTGAAGTGCGTTTGCTGATCGTGATCATACTGACCGCAGGTGTCCTATCTGCTTTCATGAATAACGTGGGCGTGGCGGCGTTATTGCTGCCAGTTGTTCTGACTATTGCCAAGCAGACTGGGTTATCGCCTTCAAAGCTTTTGCTGCCCCTGGCCGTTGGCTGCCTGCTTGGTGGACTAACAACGTTGATTGGAACGCCACCTAATATCTTAACCAGTAATGCCTTGCGCGACGCCGGGTTAGAACCCTTCCAGCTTTTTGATTTCGTACCGGTGGGTGTAACCATATTGCTGGCTGGCAGTGTCTTCATGGTCCTTATCGGCCGCCGGCTGCTCCCCGATCGCAGTCCGGTTCATGCTCTATCGGGTCACAACCAGGAAATGGTTGATGCCGGCACATTGTACGATCTGGAAGAACGACTGGCGATATTAGAAATCCCGGCGGACAGTCCTCTCGCAGGAAATACATTAGCGGAGAGCCGCATCGGCCGTGCCCTAGGTTTGATCGTACTGGGTTTGCAGCGACACGGCCGTAAACAGCTTTATGTCCAAAGCGAAACGGTTTTAGAAGCGGGAGATCTACTGCTGGTGGTGGGCAAACTGGAGAGGCGGGAAGCATTAGGCCGAAAGCCCATTTTCATTGTCGATGATTACGCCGATGAGCAAACCAGACAACTATTTTCGCTAGAAACTGGCCTTGCGGAACTGACAATAAAGGATGATTCATCCTTCCTTGGCAAGACTCTCTCTGAGATTGGGATGCGGCGCGAGCATGGAATCTATGTGCTGGCCATCCGGCGAAACGAGCTAGTGCGCCGCACCAAATTACAGAATCTGCCAATAATGGCCGGCGATACGCTGTTGTTGTTGGGTAACCGATCCGAATTATCTGCCGCGCAGCTTTCACCATCTTTTCATAGTGGGCTAAATATGCTTTTGTCGGAAAGCGAGGCCATCGAGCGTTACCAGCTAGATGACAGGCTGATGGTCATTCGCATCCCAGAAGAATCACCCTTCATTGGACAATCCCTATTAGAAAGCAACCTGGGTAAACTATTTGGCCTGGTTGCCGTAGGAATCGTGCGTTCAGGGCACGCAAGAATAGCTCCACCCGCTGAGGCCAAACTCCAAGCCGGTGATGTGCTGCTGGTCGAAGGCAAGGCGGACGATTTGGCGGTCATTCGTGGTCTGAGAGGGCTGATCCCGAGACGACATTTGCACATGGAAGAAGTAGAGTTGGAATCGGACGCTGTGGGGCTTGTGGAAGCGGTACTCGCTCCGCGCACAATGCTAGTGGGCAAGAGCCTGCGGGATATTCACTTCCGGGAAAAATACGGGCTCAGTGTGCTGGCTATCTGGCGGGAAGGCCGTGCT
>JAACFF010000518.1 GCA_009937635.1 Chloroflexota bacterium | reverse complement strand
TTGATACCGACCAAGGTTGAAGCACTATGGAATTCTTCTTCCGGAGGCTTTAGCTGCTTTCGGAGTGAGGTTACAGAGATAGGGTACGATCGTACCGCGATTAATTGATCGATTCTGGACAATTGATGGAGCAATAAGAGGCAATACTCGAGCACGGAATCAAACCATCAACGGGCTGTTTGAAATAGCGGTGTAAGTCAGAACTGCCGGATTCGAGTGACCGTCCTACATAAAATTTGCTAGGTTTTTCTGCTACACAGCCGTTTACTGAACGGTCTCAATGTACGTGCGTAATAACATAGCGCTATCGTCTGCCATAACGTTGAACTCGCCCATCGCTGCGGGCAAAAGCGCAAATTGAACCGCATCAAGGTACACATTGTTCAACTGAACAGCTCCCTGGAAAACTCCCCATATTTCCAGGCTTTCGCCGCTACAATGTCCTTCGAAAACTGAACCGGCCGCCATCTCAACGCGCTCAGTCATAAAGTACTGGTTCCGGCATAGGAGCGAACGGCGGATGCCAGAGCACTCCTCAATCAATTTTGGTGCCACCACTTTTGGCTGCACCTGCTCAAAGTTGATGACGTCCAGAGCTTTGTCGATTTGCAACGGCCGTGGCCGGCCGTCTGCGCCAACCCGGTTCCAGTCATAAACACGGTAGGTGGTATCTGAATTCTGTTGTATTTCGGCGATAATGAGACCGTCCATGATGGCGTGCAGTGATCCGGCCGGGACACAAACATGATCACCAGCCTTGACAGGGAGTGTGTGCAAGAAGGGTTCAAGCTGGCCATCCAATATGGCCTGTTTAAAGGCGTGTTTTGTCGTCCCTGATTTGACGCCCAGAATGAGCTCAGCGCCGGGCTCCGCCTGCAGAACGACCCACATTTCCGTCTTACCCAGCTCGTTTCCTTCATGCGCTAAAGCGTAGCTGTCATTGGGGTGGACCTGGACTGAAAGCGGTCTGTTGGCGTCCAAGATCTTGATCAGGAGTGGGAATTTTTCCCGTTCTTGCGCCCAGGTACAGTTGGTTCCAATCAGATCCAAGCCAAGTTCGTCCTGTACTTCAGTGAGTAATTTGCCGGCGTAACGGCCGTTATCAACCCGCGTCGTACCATTCTTGTGAGCGGCGATATCCCAACTCTCAGCGATGATGCCTGCTGGGAGCTTTCGACCGAATCGCTCTAGATTACGGCCGCCCCAGATGTAATCCTTGAATACGGGCGCGAATGTTAAGGGATAAAGTGAGTTAGTAACCATACTCTTGCCTCCAGCACTATTGTTACCTAGGTATAGGCAAGTATACGATGAATTTCTGTCAATACCTCTGACACCAGGCTGGCCGAACGGTCTTAAACCGCAGATATGATGCCGGTTTCTAATAATCTACGATTCACCATTTTCTCCCTCTACTCACCTATCAGGACTTTTAGACCATCATATGTGACTGGCCCGCCAAAAGAAATCAAACCGATCCAACCATCACTTCGACTGAGGGGCACATTTTCTAGGACGAGTTCGTCGTTTACCCACAAAGCCATCATATCCCCGGCGACCTCCAGTCTTAATAGAAAAGTGTTTCCCGGCAAGTCAAGAGCCACAGAGCCACGACCCAAAAAGGCACTGGTGTCGTCGAAAGATCCCCAAAAGACGCCGCTCCCACCATTAATCAAGCGCGCGATTTGGGCGCCGCGACGACTACCTGCATCGGGCATATGATAAATGAAACCGGCCCCAGCATTGCTATCTTCAGGCAAGGTGATCTCGGCCTCCATCGTGTATTCCGAAGCGAAAACACCGAGGTTCAGAATATAATCCCCTTCTTCCGTAACCTCTTGAATCGTTCGATTATCTTCTGTCTTCCAAAGACCACCTAACACCGACACATTGTTGAAGCCATCTACGTCTTCTATCGCTGTATTCTCTACGGGTGCCGCTTCAAGCGCATCGACCACAACCTGGTTATAGGCGGCCGAGCTTTGAGAAGTAAGCAGTCCAACATAACCATAGTTTTGCTGCAGCGGTAGATCGCTGGCAATCAAAGTTCCATCCAGGTAGATCCCGTAGGTAGTTTCCCCGCTGATGACGCGAAATGTGCGCTGCGTGCTGCCCGCTTCAGTTACGTCTGCATACCCCTGCCCCACAAACCGGCCCGTATCATCATAATATCCCCAGAAAATAGCACCAGGTCGACGTTCAGAATAGCGTACCAGATGCGCCCCATTCAAGCGGTCGGCAAAAGGCATATTGAACAGCACACCAGCACCATGTCCCTGCAAGTGGTTCATTCCAACTTGCAGGCTGTAGTTTTGGTATGCCTGGTTGGTATTGACGGTCGCATAATCAAACCCATTGGGATCCGCTTGAACCAGGTTGCCATTTTCGAAGAGCCAGTTGCCGGTTAATGTCCGCCAGCCTGATGATTGAAAATCGCCAGTGAAAATACCCTCATATGGCGCGGCAACACCGCTGACGACCTGCGCATTACTGCCAGCCAAAGGAGTGGCCTGCGGCAGCACCGGCGCTGAAACTGGTGTCAAGACCGGCTGGGGTGTGCTTTCAACCGCAGCAGATTCAGGCTCAATCGTGGCAACCGGAGTCAGTTGGTTTGGTCCCACAGCATTCGAACTAAACAGTGGGAAGACTTCCACCAGAGAAAATCCGGCGGCGCTGAGCGAGGTCGTTAGCCCAACATTTCCCTGGCGCTGAAGCAGCGGCACATCACGGGCTACCAAGCGATTATCCAAGAAAATATCATAACTGCTTTCGCCAGAGAATACCTGCAGTAGATGAGGTGTTTGTTCACCAGGGGGGTCGCTTTCGGCAAATCCCTGTCGCATAAAGGCGCCTTGCGCATCAAAATAGCCCCAGATCAGGGCGTCCGTCTCATCAGAATAGCGTACTACATGGGCGCCGTTGTTCTGGTATGGTGAAGGCATATTAAACAGTAGACCGGCCCCAGCTCCCTGTTTGTGTTCAAAGTGTGCTTGTACGACGTAGTTTTCAAAGATGCTGGCTTCATAAGCAATACCTGAATCATAGACAGTGGGGTCCAGCTGGTTCATTTGTCCTTCGCTGATATGCCACTCGCCGCTGAACGGAACCCAGCCCACGCCACCTGGATCCTGGTCAAAATCACTGACATAAACCAAATCGCCGGGATTGACGCTGTCTGCCCCACTGATTTTCATGCTGTCGAAAATCGCCGAACTGATGCTGTAAAAGCCAACCAAGCCATTCTTATAGAAGAGCGGCCTTCTGTCGATAATGCGCTGGCCATTCAACTGAACCAGGTAGGCATTTTCATATACAAATAAATCAAGACGGAACTCATTCAAATCCGGGGGCAGTGGCACCTGCGCTTGGGGTACAAAGCTGCCAATCTCATCCACATAACCTGCCACCAGTTCCATCGTTTCATCATTCGGCCGTGACAAATAAACCCGATGCTGTTCGTCCGTCAATTCGGGATATTGGGCGTTAAAAGAGATTCCGGCGGCTTTGGTATCTCTTTTCAGCGTTACATAGGCACTCATATGGTATGGTTGATCTTCGGGCAGCGTGAGGGGAAGGTGAATTTGCGCTGGTTTTTCCCCACCCACTGTTTGCAGCAAGGCTTGATCGCGAATGGTCCAAACGCCACCGTTAATATACCAGGGACGTAGATTGACATCATCGAAATTCTGCACATACGGGAACGTAAACG
>JAACFF010000517.1 GCA_009937635.1 Chloroflexota bacterium | reverse complement strand
AAACGGCCGCTTTTGCCGCCGGATTTGATCACGCGCAAGGGCAATATATTGTAACTTTAGATGCTGACCGGCAAAATGATCCCGCCGATATTCCTAAACTGTTGGCGCGCATCGAGGAAGGGGATTGTGATGTTGTGAACGGTTGGCGCCAGAACCGGCAAGATGCCCTGCTTATGCGTAGGGTTCCTTCGCGTATCGCTAATTGGCTGATTGCCACCACAAGCGGTGTCAAACTACGCGACCGGGGATGCTCGATGAGGCTGTTTCGCGCCGAGGTCGCACAGGAAATACGTCTCTATGGCGAAATGCACCGTTTCATCCCTGAATTGTGCTCCTTTGCCGGTTTTACATTATGCCAGGAAGCCGTGAATCACCGGGCGCGAGTGGCTGGCGAATCGAAGTATGGCATTTCGCGCACCTTCCGCGTGATCGTGGATCTGTTCACCATACTCTTTTTGCGACGATACAGCGACCGGCCAATGCATTTGTTTGGAAATATCGGAATACCGCTGGGTACGGTTGGTTTTCTCATGCTCCTGATCTTGGGTTTCAGTAAAATATGGGCGGGCATTAGCGGGGGGTGGGATGGTTTTCATGCCTACCGAATCGGGGAACGGCCGATACTTTTGCTGGGCGTCCTGCTCGTTATCCTGGGCGTGCAGTTTATCGTCATGGGCCTTTTGGCTGAATTGATCGTACGCACCTATTACGAAACGCAGGGCAAAACCGTTTATTACATCCGGCAATTTATACCAAGTGAAGAAAAGGAGCGCGAGACCGCCCAACACCCATGAAATTACTCATTATTGGCTTTGATGGCGCGACCTTTGATCTGATTCGTCCCTGGGTAGACGACGGTTTTTTACCCAACCTTGCCGCTCTTATTCAGGGAGGGGTCCACGGGGATCTGCTTTCCACACTGCCTCCAGTTACCAGCCCTGCCTGGCCGACTTTCATGACCGGCTGTAACCCCGGCAAACATGGCGTTTTCGACTTCATCCAACCCCATGGCGAGAATTTCACCCTGGTCAATGCCACACGTATTCGCCAGCCAACAATCTGGCAACGTTTGTCGGATGCGGGTTACCGCGTGGGGGTTGTCAATGTGCCAGTGACCTACCCACCGGCAGAAATCAACGGATTTATGATCAGCGGACTGCTCAGCCCCAAAACAGGACAGGTAAGCGAGCCGGAAAATCTGCTGCGCCGTTATGAGGTCGAATGTGGCCCTTACCGTATTGCACCCAATGTGCAGTATAAGCCGGGCATCGAAGCGGAATTTATCGACGATTTGTACGATCTCATTCATACGCGCGGCAAGTGGGCACTGAAGCTCTTGGAAGAAGAGCAAACTGATGTGCTGATGGTTCACTTTATCGCCATGGACCTGATGAAGCACGCTTTGTGGCGTTTCATGGATCACAATCATCCTCGTTTTGAACCAGGACCCTATGAACATGCCATCCGCGACGGCTACCGCTTGGTGGATCAATACATCGGCCGTTTGATGGAGAAGCTGCCGCAAGAGGCTACGACGCTGGTTATGTCCGACCATGGCTTCGGTCCCTTGAAGAATATGGTTAATCTGAACGTATTCTTCATGGATAAAGGAATTATGAAACTGAAGCGTGATCCGTGGACTCAGTTGAAGGCGTTGGCTTTTCGTTGGGGATTGACTCCTTCTGCTGCTTACCAGTTTATCGCTAAACTGGGCTTGCAGAATGTGGTTGCCCGGGTCTCCAAGAATACGCGCAATAACGTCATTGGCCGTTTCCTTAGTTTTGACAGCGTAGATTGGGAGCGTACCGTGGCTTACAGTATGGGGCATGTGGGTCAAGTGTATCTCAATGTAGCGGGGCGAGAGCCACATGGCATCGTCGATCCGGATAGTTATGAGCAAAAACGGCAGGAAGTGATCGATGTTCTGGGTGAGTTGAAGGACGATGACGGGCGGCTTATTCTTAGCGAGGTAATCTCCGGTGACGCGACCTATCATGGTCCATATGCTGAAAAAGGACCGGATTTGCACCTGGTTCTAGATGACTACAATATGATCGCCTGCCCACTTTTTGCTACGGAAGGAAAGATTATGACCAACCAGATCCGTGGCGATTCAGGATGTCATCGCAGCGAAGGCATTTTTCTGGTTCAAGGACCAGGTATCAAAACGGGCGAAAGATTAGCGGCTAACGACATCCTGGACCTGGCGCCGACGATCATGCACTTGCTGGGAGAAGCGGTGCCACAGGTCATGGATGGACGTGTGTTGGTAGAAATTTTCAGCACGACACAAGACGTGGTTTATGAAGAGGGGGATGGGAGCGTCGATCTGGTCCATGAAAAGGGTTTCACCGCCGATGAAGCGTCGCAGGTAGAGGATCGCCTGCGTGGATTGGGTTACCTATAAGGAATAACGCCAGGCATTAAGATTCCCATTATGAACCTGACAGTGGATAAAATGCGCGCGGGTGATTGGCAGGCCGTACGGCGCATTTACCAGGAGGGACTAGAAACGGGCCAGGCGACCTTTGAAACGGACGTGCCTTCTTGGGAAGTATGGAATAGCAGCAAACATATCGACGGCCGTCTCGTGGCTAAAAGCGAGGATAAGATCGTAGGCTGGGCGGCTTTGAGCCCTGTTTCAAAGCGTGAAGTCTATGCCGGTGTTGCGGAAGTCAGCATCTATGTGACCACAGCAGTTCGTGGTGAGGGGATAGGCAAGTTGTTGTTACGGGCATTGGTAGAGGCTTCGGAGCAGGCAGGTATTTGGACATTGCAGGCGAGCGTGTTTCCTGAAAATGAGACCAGCGTGGCGCTGCACGCGGCTTGTGGTTTTCGAATCGTGGGCCAACGGGAACATATCGCCCGGCATCATGGGGTGTGGCGCAATACGATATTATTGGAGCGTCGCAGCCAACAGGTTGGGCGGTAGAGGAGATATTTGTGTCGTCGTCAAGCGCACCTTTTGCCAGGCCCTTTTTAAAATGGGCTGGAGGAAAGAGCCAACTGTTGGCGCAGATTGATCAATATCTCCCCGAGGCTATAAAGGATGGTTCAATCCAGCGTTATGTAGAGCCGTTTATCGGCAGCGGTGCCTTGTTTTTCCACGTGGTTAAATCATACCCGGTACAGGAATTGTATATCGCAGATTTTAACCGGGAATTGGTCGATGCTTACTGGACTATCCAACAATGTGTCGAAGATCTGATCGCTGTCTTAGGCGATATGCAAGCGCGCTATACCCCTCTGTCAGAGATAGAACGAAAAGCGTTTTTCTATGAGAAACGGGAGCAGTTTAATGCCAACCGGACCGAGCCACCTGCTGGGGCATTACAGCGGGCAGATGTCGAAAGAACGGCGCAACTGATCTTCTTGAATCGGACTTGCTACAATGGCCTTTATCGCGTCAATGCCAAGGGACAGTTTAATGTGCCATTCGGCCGCTACAAGCGGCCAACGATTTGTGACGCGGCCAATCTACGAGCCGTTGCGGCCGTTCTACAGCGTACGGAGATTCATTTTGGCCATTACACGGAATGCGAGGAATTTGTAGACACGGATACGATGGTTTACTTTGATCCTCCTTACCGGCCAATCAGCGCAACGGCCCGCTTCACCGCCTACTCACAATATAGCTTCGACGATAAGGAGCAGTCGGAACTGGCCGAATTTTACCGGAAGTTAAATGCTAAAGGGGCCACGCTATTGTTGAGC
>JAACFF010000516.1 GCA_009937635.1 Chloroflexota bacterium | reverse complement strand
ACAGTATTGTGTTTGGATAAAGTCTGCACCGGCGGCAATCTTCTTTGCCAAGCGCAAAGGGCGCCAATCGTATGGAGGAACGAAGGGATTGGCTGCTGCGCCTAGAAAGAGCCTAGGGGGGTGGTTAGTTTTCTCCCACTCAGGAACAGGCCTTCATCGCGCATCATTCGCGCCGTGCGCAGCAATTGGATTGAATCAAAGTCAAAGACTCGTTTGGCTTCCGGTTGGTCGCCAACGGATACGTCATCGCCGGTAAGACATAGAACATTGCGCACACCCATCGCCGCTGCGCCCAGCAAGTCACCCTGAATAGCGATGCGGTTGCGATCTCGGCAGGCAACCTGAAAAACGGGTTCGTATCCAGCCCGTACAAGGAGGGCACATATGGCCACACTGGACATGTGACAATGCGCCCCCGAGGCATCCACAGCATTGATTCCATCGCAAATGGTTGAAAGGATCAGTGCAGCGCGATAGACATCTTCCGGATCAGCGCTGTCAGGCGGATTGAGTTCAGAAGTTACTGCAAATCGACCAGAGCGTAACACCCGCTCTAGGCGGCCGCCTGCTCTGAGTTCAGTGTCCACAGTTTCCTTTTCTGGTCCTCGGTCTCTGAATGGATAATTGCTATATCGGATGTATTCACCCAACCATCTGGCATTTCACCATCTATGCCGTGTAACATATTTATCCAGGAGGATGTTTCTTCCAGCTGACGGTTGACTGGAGGCTGAATCTTGATCATTTCATATCCATAGGTGGGCATTCGCAACGATCGCTCAAATGCCTCTACCCAAACACAACGCATCTCCGGTTTTACTTCACAGTGGCCATTCAACCTCACGCCTCCACAAGGTCCATTGCGTAAATTCTTGGGACAAGTCATGGAGCAGGTCATGCCCGTGCTGTGTAATATACACTGGCCGCACATTTGGCAGTCAAAAACCGCTTCTTTGCTCACTCTTTCAAACCAGGTGAGACTTGGTTCCAGAAACGAGCCTGGTTTCAGCCACCGTCGGAAAGGTAGTAACATTCGTTCGAAGACATCATAAATGACTTCAAGAGCGTGCGGAAAATTTTTTAGAAAGCGCAGCATACGCTTATTTTTGCGCCTCCTCAAGACCATGTTGTTTAATGAGATTACGCAATCTTTCTGGCGGATAAGCGGCTTCCAGTTCGTTAACAATAGCTGTCGCAACATCTTCAAAGTCGCCTTCCTGCTCTTGCCACTCGCCTTTGCGCCATTGTGCCAGGTAAACATCGGATTCAGTTATTCCGGCACGCATGGCGGCTTCGTCAATAGCGACAGGGAAGCGATTTGATAGCGGCTTTCCTCCCCGTTTGCGACCCATTTTTACTTTAACTTGAGCTGGAATATCTCTCCAGTAAATAATTTGGTATTTCATCATGATCGGTTCATCAAAGCTACCAGCCGTTGTTCGAGGGCACCGTAGCTAGCTGATCGAATTTCTAATGGTAATTGCAAATAATCGGCTGCCCGCTGTGCCTTCCGTAGCAAAAGTGGATCATCGCGTTGTGCCAGATACACGACTCGTGTGTAATGACGGAAATAATCCTCCCGCAATTCAGGCCGGCTGTCCAAGCCTAAACCCTCAATTACCAGGTGATCAAAGGATTGAACAAGATAATCGGTTAAGAAGTATGTACCGGGTGCCTCAGCCATCATCTCATCGAAACGGCCGTTAGCATACATTTCGTAACAGTGAGGGCCAGCAACGCGTTCGATCCTTTCTGCAGCCAATAGATCGTCCAGTTTCCCTGCAGTACCACAATCACCATAGACGACGATTTGCTGTTTATACTGGCCCCGCAGTTCGGCAATACGTTTTTGCACCGCAGCGGGAATGTGTTTTGGCCAATTGTGCAGTAAAGCGGGAATAGCTAATACATCAGCCTGCCACCCAAGCTTGTCGCGCAGCGATATCGCCGCACGAGCCAGCGCACCAGATGCGATCAAGACCGTTTCCGGTGTTTCGCGAATATTGTCTTCGGTAGAGGGAAGCGAATTAGTTTGTGTATGCAATGTTATGAGAAATCCTAGACAGAATCGAAGTCGCGTACGTCCCGTCCCAGTTCAGCAGATAGAATCTCGAGACCAGTGGCCGCTCCCTCCCCAGCGGAAATGATCGCCTGGCTGCGCAGAATGTTGGTGCTGCGTCCGATTACGAAAAGGCCATTAATATCGGAATAGCCACCCCGTTCAACCGGAACGTTCTGGGCTTTTGTGGTTAACCCTAGATCTGTGCTAAGTTTTACACCTTTTCCTTCGGCAAGAATCACGTATTTACTTTCATGCTGTCTGCCTTCTTCCGTGGTGACAGTAAACTCATTGCCAGTTTTTACAATATTCGTTACCAGCTTTTTTTGCAGGTCCGCGCCTAAATCAATCACCTGTTGGCGAGCGATTTTCTGGAATTGGCTACCCGTCATTTCTGGGATGCCGAGGTAGTTATAAAGCATTGCTTTATGCATGTCTGTTTGGTCCACGCCAAATACAGTAACATCCATTTCCAATTTCGCTAAATAAAGCGCGGCGCTCAGGCCGCCAGGACCGTCACCAACAATAATAACTTTCGCCATCTTGTGTCTCCTTGCTCGCGATTACGACTATTGTAACCGATTGTTTCAGATGAATATTGGCAATCTATCAACGGTTTAGTACCACACGCCGCTTTCTGCGTTTGGGAGAGGAGCCATTGTGGGAAAGCAGTGTGCTCTTGGGTATAAATTCAGCTATGTGCGAAAACGACTCACTTGCATGCGGCATATAAATTGCGCCTACGAACTCATCCTGGAAATCAGGGTCAACCGCTGTTTCCAAATAGCGCACCCACTCAACCAGGTCCTGTGCCTCTTCTCGCTTCTTCCAGTTTAGCAAAGCAATGCGTGCCCCGTCGCCAGCGGCATTGCCGACCGCGTAAACGTGTGCCAGTTTGCAGTCCGGAATTAGCCCCAAAATCATCGCATGTTTGGGATCTATATAGCTTCCAAAGGCCCCAGCTAAAGCGATTCGGTCAACCTTCTTGATTTGGGCCTTGTTCATCAATAATTTGGCTCCGGCATAAAGCGCGGCCTTTGCCAGCTGCACATTGCGCACGTCTGCTTGGGTGATTAACAGAGGTTGACCATTTGTCGTTTGCGTTTCATCGGCTAGGATATACGCACCGGTCTCCCCTTCCCACAAGAGTCGTGCGCTTTTACAAGCAGGATTGAAGCGGCCGTTGGCCAGCAATATACCGGCTAGAAACATTTCTACTACCACTTCTATGATGCCAGACCCACAAATGCCGGCGGCTAGATGATTGGGTTGCATATACAAAGGGGCAGCGGCTGTTAGGTCCCACTCATCCGACCAACGTTCTTCGCCAATGACGCGGAAACGGGCTTCTTTCGTGATTGGATCGATACGAACTCGCTCGATTGCACCGGGTGCGGCACGCATCCCATGCGTTATTTGCGCCCCTTCTAAGGCCGGCCCAGTGGGGCTAGAAGCACTGTAAAGCCATTCCCGGTTTCCTAGGACAATCTCTGCGTTCGTGCCTACGTCAACTACCAACCAGATCTCATCCTGTTTGTGAGGCTCTTCAGCCAGCAGCACCCCGACGTTGTCTGCGCCCACGTGGCCTGCTTGAGCAGGTAGAATGTGGACATTAGCTCCGGGGTGTAACCGAAGACCCAATTCCTTGGCTTTTA
>JAACFF010000515.1 GCA_009937635.1 Chloroflexota bacterium | reverse complement strand
TAGTTGAAAAAGTGAAATCTGTAATTCGTGAAGAATAAGGCTTAAAACCACAGACGGAATTCCCCTTAATTTTGACCAAATACACATCAGCTTGGTTGAAAACGAAATGACCTCAGTCAAATAAAAAGGGGGGTGAATGTGGCAAAACTATTATTTCTTGTCGCTCATAACTCTAAACATTTATTTAGGACTACATTGGGTTTCCACATGGTGGAAATGGCGTTTATTGGATGCTGCAGAAAATCTGCAAATATATTTGGAATGATATGTGACTGATAAATTCAAGAATGAAATGGCTCGTATGACAGCTTTGGCAGAACGTTTTGCCTCGGAAGGTCAAATGAGTTTGAACAAACTGCTAGAATCGGCCGTTTATGCTCTTATCAGGCGAGCAGCTTGGCAATACACACCAGAAGTTACAAAGGATAGAATGCAGCTGGAACTAGAAACTAGTGTCCACGCTCTTAAGGAAAGCGAACTTTCGTCTGGACTCCAGGCTGCTTTGCAGACCTGTTTAGAATACCTAAAGATCGATAAAAATATTCTACTCGAAAACGCGCCTGATGTTTTTGTATGCCGCACCTGTGGGCATGCAGCCTTAGGTCAAGCACCTCAACATTGCCCTGATTGCGGCGCTTGGCCGGGTCGATTCCGAAAATTTGTTGCCTTTTTCAACGGCGATAACCATGAACCCATCAACCCTGTGCATGTATTGGATATGTTGGAAGAAAGTGTCGATACTGTAAAAGAATTGACTTCCAACCTTTCAGAAGAATCAATGAATGAAAAGCCATCTGACTCTGAATGGTCAATTCGTGAGCATATGGCGCATTTCTTTGATGCAAATGAAATGATGGAGAATCGTATTGAGCTGATGTTACAGCATGATGATCCAGATTTTACAGTTTACAGTGTGCCTCAGTTAGCCACAGTTGAAACTGAAAGACGCCCCAAAACTGCAATCGGCATTATTGATGTATATAGTAGAAGACGCCTAGCAATAGTAGAGAAGCTTCGTTCACTATCCTTAAATGATCTTTTTCGTACAGGGTTTCATCCATCATTTGGCCAGCTAACAGTCCTGCGGCAGGCTGCATATATAGCTAACCACGAACAGGATCACATGCCGGAAATTGAGGCTCTTTGTAACCAAATGAGACACAAAGCAAAATAGCTTCTTGATGTCTAGGATATTATACATTTTCAATAGCGGCCATGAAGTAAGGAGGGCACAGGCGAGCAGCAAGAGGGCAAGGAATGGGCCAGATTTCCAGGCTATTTCCACGATGCAAGGAACCCAAGAAACCTGAATTGACGGCGGCAGGCAAGCCGAAATAACTGTCCGGGTGTTGATGAAGAGAATGGTAGAACGGACAGCGGGGGAGAAACATAGAGGCAACCTAATTCACAGGAAGGCGAAACCGAGTTGCTTATACTTTTTGGGACGAGCGGCCAATAAGCAGCGTAAAGCGTCAGCGGCTAGTTTGCGGCGGCGATGAGTTTCTAACCAGCGTTTCATCCAAATGTAGCGACGCTCCGGCTCCCAAATTTCAACCAATTCCATAATGGTTTGACAGTTGGGGCATTGGAGAGGGTCTTGACCAAAGCTGGCTTTAAAGCGTTCGCGCCAGGTGAGCGGGTCAAAGGATTTAGCAAAGGGGTTGAGGTCAAAGAGGGGAAACTGACGGCGAATGGCATCCAGGGCCAGCCGCACCTTTTCTGCCCATTTAGCTTTGGTGTTGCGGGCATAGAGGCCGGCATGACGCATGAGTTGCATGCCTTTGGGTGGGATGTGCTTCACGATGAGGGAGATGAAATCGAGCGCAGAGAGAGCGACATCGCGCCGTAGGCCAGTAGCTGTTTCCTTATACCAAAAGCGTACTTGCCGGCCGTCATAGAGAGTGAGGTGAGACATTGCCAGTGGAGGATGCCCCATGTAACGGCCAATGTAAGAGGCGGCGGCCACACCTTTGGGGTAGAAGCTATCTGTGTAAACCTGAAGCCCTCGCCGTTTACGGTAGAGGTTGTCGATGACCCGGCGCAACTGACCATCATGCGGGTGGAGTTGGCGCAGGCGTTTGCACAACAGGTAACGCCAGGTGGCAGCCAGTCTGCCGCCAGGAATGCTGTCAATGTCAACCCAAATCCCATCTTTGTCGAGACCACCTTTGGTCATGATTAAATGGACATGCGGCTTAAAAACTAAATCCCGGCCAAAAGTGTGGCAAGTGTAAACCAGACCCACCCGTATGTCCCCACAAGTGACCGCAATCACCCGACGGACAGCATCGGCGGCTGTGGTGAGCAACAGTCTCAGTAAAGAGCGGCCACGGTCAAAGTAGCGGCGCAGTTCTTTAGCAATGGTGAGGGTAAGATGCAGGTGAGGGACATCCAATAGTTCCTGGGAGATGCAATTAACCCATTCATCGGTGCGAACTTTCCCACAGGAAGGGCAGAACCGGGTCTTGCAGGAGAAGGGCACAATCCGTTCTTCATAGCATTTAGGACAGACGTAGCGAGCGTAGCCGCATTGGGGGTTACGACACCCCATCATCTTTTCGACCATTTTCTGCACGTAGGCCCGTTGGTCGGCCGGTATTTCTTCCCGACGATAATCCCACCACTGTGCCCAGTGGTCGATGAAGATTTGGCGGAAGCGGTCGCTACCGTATTTCGTAGGCGTATGAAACAACAAGAGAGCCACTTCTTTGCCCGTGGCAATAGTCAGCATTTGCTGACAGGCGTTAGTGAAACTGCTATTATAGCAGACAAGGTTTTACGGTTATTGAGAGTGGTTCGAATCCGACGCCCGAAGTCAAGCAGGAAGTATTACGTCTGTTAGTGGAAAGTATTGTCGTTGAGGATAATGCGATTACAATTAAGCATATCATCCCCACAGATGACAATAGTCGGTTATTACCACGGGACAATGCTACCAAAACGCCAATACCTACACATTTAGAAAACAAGATGTGTTGTGTGTCAATTTTAAAAAACTTTGATCAATAGACGTGACAAATCTAGACACAGTAACCCGGTCAACCTCTGTAGCCGAATGGGTTGAACGACAGGAGCAAAACAGAGCCAGATTTGAGGAAAGTATAGGGCGCGGGCTTGCCTACCAGCCCCAGCCCACGGATGTAATCATCTCGCCACATGCCAAATGTGGCACCACCTGGCTGCAGCAGATTGTGCATGGTCTTAAAACTCGAGGCGATATCGATTTCGACGATATATCACGGGTCGTGCCCTGGCTGGAGTGGGCTTATGAACAGGGATTGGATATCCACGCTCCCCAAAAGGGAGCCTTCCGGGCTTTCAAGAGCCACCTCAGTTGGCATGACATCCCCAAAGGGGGTCGCTATCTCATTTCGCTGCGCGACCCTAAGGATGCACTCGTTTCCTTCCATCACTTCTTTGACAATTGGCAGTTCGAGGCTGGTTCAGTTTCGATTGTGGAATTCGCAAGAGAGTTCTATATGGCGGATCTGCCCTTAGGCCGCTATTGGGATCACCTGGCCTCGTGGTGGGAACACCGCCACGATCAGAATGTGCTGCTGCTCTGTTTTGAGGAGATGAAAATTGATCTACCTGGAACGGTGCAGGCCATTGCCCGTTTTCTAGACATGGAGCTGGATGACGCTCTCCTGGAAATTGTGGTCAGGCAATCTTCACTCGACTTTATGCTGGCACATAAAGATAAGTTTGATGATCTTTTGATGCGGGAAAACAGT
>JAACFF010000128.1 GCA_009937635.1 Chloroflexota bacterium | reverse complement strand
AGTCCAAAAGACCGGCAACTGTTACTGTACAGCGCAGCGTGTCATCTTTCTTTTCGGAAACTGCGAACTCAACCTCACCATCACCGATGATAAGGCGGCTACCTGGAGATGCCGCTTCGATGAGATCGGCGTGGGGCAAATGGATCATTGCCGGCTGTCCAGGATGGGGGGTGAGAACGATCTCATCCCCCTGCGCCAGCTGCATACCACCAACCTTGACATGCCCCAGGCGCAGTTTTGGTCCCTGGAGATCGGCCAGGATGGCCAGCACCTTGCCTTCCTCTTGCGCAATATTACGTAACAACTTTACCGTTGCCGAGTGCACGTGATGGTCGCCATGCGAGAAGTTGATGCGAGCCACAGTCATTCCAGCCGCAAGCATGGCCCTAATCGACTGTGGATTATTGGAGGCAGGACCAATTGTGGCTACGATTTTAGTACGGGCCATGACCAATCCAAAGATATCAGTTCGTGCATCTCGTGAACCATAAACGAGCCATAAAATAGAACGGCGAGTGCTTACTTTATATTCGTCAACCAAGTTTCTGTCTGCAATAATTTAATTTGCAAAGCATTTTTGCCTGCTGTGAGTTGCTAATGCCAAATCGGACTGATTATAGGCACAACCGCACTTAGGACAAATAACCCTCTAGCTGCCGAGAGGTTGCTCAAGAAACAAAAATCGGGTGTTGGTACCAACACCCTTGGCTAAACGACGGAACAACGGCCGGGGTTTATTCAGCTATGCCTAGGACCAGTTGAATCTCACCACTGCCATCTTTGGTCGCTGTAAGTTGGATTTTGTCCCCGGCCACGAAGTTATCTTCCATCCATCTATGACCTCTAGGGCTGAGCACCAGCCGCGCCACGTTATCAGGCTGCAGACGCCATACCGAGCTGTTTTCGTCACGTATGCTATCAGTGATCACGGTCACCGAACGTAACTCCGTACGTGCATTAAGCATGAAATAGGGCCAATGTTCTGATGTCAAATTAATGAATCCGCGCCTGATATGCAGCGGCTTTAGCTCAGTGACATATGTAAACTCATCCTTGGAAACAGGCTTTGGTTTTGGGGCTTTTTCCGTCACCAGCTTTGGCGCAGACGGCTTGGGGCTTGGTTTGTATTTGGTGGCGGCCCGGGCAGCACGCCGTGCAGATCTCCCCTGTAACATCGTAATAACCGGGGCCATTAGGGTTAGACGCTCAACCAAGACAGGAACGATCTCACCCTGCATTGTCGCTGCCTGTTCCGCAGGAATACGCTGGCTCAAATAAATAGGGGTCACCCATTTATCGTCAGCGTTCAAATAGGCGGCCTTTTCAAAAACTTCATCCGCCTTTTTTTCATCCAGGGTCTGCAGGCTATCCTTGAAGACGTCCTGGTAGTGTCCTTGATCCCCAGTTTCTTCGTTAATGTGTATCTGTTGTACGCGTAGTGTCCAATCAGGCTCCAAGAGCGATAAGAGCCGTTGGAAGCTATCCGGGTCTTTTGTTATCTGCTTCAAGCCTTTGGATAGCGCCTCTTTGTTCGTCAAGGCTACCTGTATTTCGAAGCTTGATGGTCGCGTATTGAAGAGAATATGCACTTCACTCTCCAGGTCTTCGCTGGCGGCCATATAGGCGCTCTGGCTTTCATCATTTAAGCCGTAATACGGAAGTTCATCCTGCATAGCCTTTGGCAGATTTGTGTGGAGAATGGATACGAACAACTCCATCTGTTCGAGAGCGTATTTAAGAGCTGTTTCTTCACCAGCCCAACCAAATGCCATGAACACGGGCATACCGAGGCCGGTGAAATGTTGTGATGTCTGCATTTATTTAAACCTTTGCTAGAAATCTGGGTTATCAAATTGCGCAATTGCTAACAGGCAGGTCAGAGGGTCCATTGAGGGGATATACCATTTTGTTCGCAATACATTTATAGCCGAGATTCCAAAGACGTCAAGTTTCAATCGCCATAGCGACTGCCTCACCACCCCCTAAACACAGGGCGGCAATTCCGCGCCGTAATCCCCGCTGGCGCAGAGCGTATATAAGTGTGACGAGTATACGCGCACCACTCGCTCCAATTGGGTGCCCGAGAGCGATGGCACCACCATTGACGTTGACCTTTTCCCAATCCCACTCAAAACCGCGTTGGGTCAATTCGACAGCATTGGCTAACACTTGCGCAGCGAAAGCTTCGTTCAGTTCGATAAGGTCGACATCAGTGAGGGTCCATCCCACTTTCGCCAGCAAGCGAGGTATGGCCTTGGCTGGCGCCGAGAAAATCCACTGCGGATCAACGCCTGCCAGCGTATAATCCACGATTCGTGCCAACGGTTGGAGGCCTTGGCGTTCTGCTTCAGCCTGGCTGGTCAGCACCAGCGCAGCGGCCCCATCATTTAAGCCAGGAGCATTACCGGCTGTCACCGAGCCGTCTTTCTCAAAAGCGGGTCGTAACCTGGCCAGCTGCTCAAGGCTTGTTTTCAATTCGTAGGAACCATTATCGAATGTAGCACGAATTGGCTCATCAATGGCGACAACAGCGGTCCCTTTGCGGCTCCGAATCTGCACGGGCTCGATCTCGTCCAGAAAACGACCGCTTGCCGTAGCTTCTGCTGCCTTAAGGTGGCTGCTATGCGCGAACTGATCCATTTCCTCACGGGTCACTTCGAACTGCTTGGCAATAAACTCTGCGCCATTACCCATAGACCACTCCTGGAAGCTGCACCATAGGCCGTCATGCAAAATGGAATCTGGCAATTGGGCGTTCCCGAAACGCAGGCCTTGTCGCGCCCGCGGCAGCAGATAGGGAGCATTGGACATGCTCTCCATACCCCCAGCGACAAAGGCATCCGCTTCACCGGCAACGATGCTATTGGCGGCGATCATGACCGCTTTAAGGCCCGATCCACATACCTTGTTGACAGCCATTGCGCCAACTGAATCAGGCAGTCCCGCCCCCAGGGCCACTTGTCGTGCTGGAGCTTGCCCAACACCTGCCTGAACAACATTGCCCATGATCACTTCATAGACAGTGCCGGGGTCTATCCCGCAACGCTTTAGGGCAGATTTGGTCGCAACAGCTCCCAAGTCTGCAGCGCTCTTACTTAACAATGCACTCGAAAAATTACCGGTGGGCGTGCGTGCTGCCCCTACAATGACTACATCGCGATCGTGATCTTCACCACTCATTTGTCAGCTCCTTTATACCTGAGACGCAGATTTGCGGTGATTAACCCAGCTAAGTGGATGTCAGGCAATAGGTTGTCCCTATCCATAATTATATCACGATCTCAGCTCACATCCTGATCCACTTCTTGAGATTCCCCCTCGGTTGTGGATAGTTGTTCTTTGCGGCGTCGGCGCCACCTGCGAACAAGCGTGACGAGCAGCCAGATGGGGATAGCGATGATAATCAGAACCGGTAGCAGGAATAGCACCAGCCATATCGCAATGTCAACCAGTGTCTGCAAGGCGGAGATCAACGCTTCCAGCGCGGAACGGACAACGCCTTGCGGCTGCCAGCCCCCTACTTCTATGGGTTGGGACAGGATGTCCGGGGTTAGATCAATGCTCACAGTCGAAAATGCGGACGATTGCTCTAAATATCTAATGCGCCCTTTCAGGACTTCGATTTCCCCTTCCAAGCGGCTCAGTTCCTGGTTGACCGCCAGAGCTTCCTCTACGTTCTTGGTTTCATCTAAAAAGGCGCGCACACGATCGGCCGTGGCTTCCAGATTTGCCAATCTTGCCGAGAGATCCACATATTCCTCGGTGACATCTTCTCCTGATGTAGAGATGCGCGTAACCTCCACGGACATCAGCTGCACGGCGTCAATGAAGCTTTGAAAACCTTCCGCCGGGACACGCACGGTCATATTACCGGTCTTCGCAGTTTCATCGACTTGGAACACGTTACTACTCACCACCCATCCGCCGTTATCCTCCGCCATCGTGGCAATGCCGGCCATGGCTTGTTCCGTATCGGCGACGATAATGCTCATGTCCGCTGTTCGGATGATCAATCTCTGGGGTTGCCCCGCCTGGGAAAATTCGAGCTGCTCACTTGATTTGGCGGCGTCATCGCGAAAGGCGAGTCCATCCGCGCTTTCTTCCATCTCCGGGGCGAATTCTGCAGGCGCAGGAGCAGATTCCGCCTCGCTAACAGCCATTTCATTCGCCACTCCACGGCCACAAGCCACAAGCAGCAATCCTATTAAAAATAACAGTGCTAGATTCTTTTTACCGGTCATCTTATACCTCTATCAGATCAGTTACGTCTCATTTTCTTAACGATCTAGGGGCTCAGAAAGTTCCCTGATGGCAAGAACAGAAATCAGGCAAGTTGGCGCAGTTGGACAAGCTGGCGTAACTTGACCGAAATAGTCACCACCCATACGCCAGGCGCACGACAAGCGGCTCCGGTAGACCCGCTTCGCGCATCTGCCACTGTGTTACTTCGATGGGATATGATACGCGGTAAAACTCCCAGGTTAGCTCATCCGTGTCCAGCAAGGCATAAGCAGCGCGTGGGTCGGAATCACGTGGCTGTCCAACGCTGCCGGGATTGATGATGGCTCGCGTATCTTCAAGATAGATGGTTTCGGCATAAGTTGGGTTGTATACAAGAGCTTCATTCGCTTCTTTCTCGGCAATCAAGACCGGGAAATGTGTGTGGCCCACGAGACAGTATGGAGTGTCAAAGTGAGCGAAGTTTTCAACGGCCGTTTCATATTCAATAATATACTCCCATACCGGGTGACGCGGACTGCCATGAGCCAGTGTAAAGTCTCCAACTTCACGCATTGCAGGCTGTTCATCCAGAAAAGCGAAATTCTCCGCGGTTAGCCGGTTACGCGTCCAAAGCACGGCCGTCTGTGCTTCTTCATTAAATTCGTTGATGTCCAGCTTGCCTAGCGCTGCCCAATCATGATTACCGCTTAAGCAAATGTGATCGTATTCACGAAGCAATTGCACACATTCATTTGGATTGGGTCCATAACCGATTAGATCACCCAGAAACCAGATCTTGTCCCATTTACCTTCAGCCGCGTCTAAAACAGTCTTGAACGCAAGAAGATTTGCATGAATATCAGATATTACTAGAATGCGCATGGAGTCCGTCCTTTGCCCCAGAAACCAATAATACCATGTTTGGCAGAGGGGGGTATAATAGGATCGGTTAAGATTTCAGAATTCCTGACAAATGCGACATCATGGCGATCCTCACCGACCAGTCACTTGATTTTATTAGCAGCAGCGAACAGCAGACAGTCCGGCTGGGTGTGCGACTGGGTGAATTACTGCAGTCCAACGATATCCTGTGCCTGGCCGGCGAATTAGGTACGGGTAAGACGGCGTTAGCCCGTGGTGTTGGGCGCGGATGGGGAACAGCCATTCGCGTGACAAGCCCAACTTTCACTCTGGTCAACCAGTATCCAAGGATGCACGATGATCGTGTTCTTTTCCATATTGACTGCTATCGCCTCGAGTCAGAAAATGATATCATCACAGCCGGACTGGAAGATATTCTTCTCACCGATGGCGCTTTTATGATCGAATGGCCGGAACGGATAACAGAGTGGTTGCCCGATGACCGGCTGTTGATCGAAATGGAGCACATGGACGAAACCCGGCGCAAGATGCGCTTCAGTGCCACGGATGACCGGTCAACTGAGTTATTAAAGGCCTTCAGGCGCAGCGCTTTTGGTGTTTAGCAATCCAGAATGACAAATTCACTGTATGACCAAGATGATCCTAGCTCTTGATACTGCTACCCGCTGGACCGGCCTTGCTTTGCACGATGGTAAGCGTGTCATCGCCGAACAAGGTTGGCACAGCAAACACACGCAAACCATAGAACTGACACCGGCCGTCGGTACGCTGCTGGAAAAATCCGGCGTCGCAGCGGCTGATCTTCAAGCGTTGGCGGTAGCTATTGGCCCCGGTTCTTACACAAGCCTACGCGTGGGCCTGGCTGTAGCCAAGGGGCTATCATTAGCACACCAAATCCCTTTGATTGGCGTGCCAACCCTGGATATTATGGCCGCATCTGTTGGCCTGCGAACAGGATCGCTGTTGGTTGTCTTGGAGGCGGGACGGAAACGCGTTATTGCCGGCATGTATCGCTGGCAAGAAAGGCGGGGCTGGCAGGCCAGTGAACAGCCGATCATCGAGACCTGGGAAACACTGTTGTTTCATCTGGAAACATCAACCACTTTCGCCGGGGAAATATCGCCAGAGGCTGCCAAGCTCATCCGCGCCAGCAAAAAACCTTTCTTCCTTGTACCCGCTGCCGCATCTGTACGCCGGGCCGGTTATCTGGCGGAGATTGGGTGGCAGCGATCGCGCCAAGGTCTGGTCGACGACGCGGCGTCGTTGGCTCCAAGCTATTTGCGCGATCCATCCGGAAAGTGAGCCAGATTATGGCGCAAACCTAACAGGCACCTGGAAATTGTTTGATAGGCGGCCACTCTTTTTTTCTTCTGCCCGCTCTCAGCATGATTTGGAGACAAAGCTGCCAGATCTTGGCAGCTCCGCAATGTTACAGCTTCCAGAGCCTTTTCGCCTTCGGCCACTCAGCCTGTCGGACTTGCCCGAACTCTCCGTCATTGAGCAGAACTCATTTCCAACGCCCACAAAAGAAAAGGTCTTTCGCTATGAGCTGACAGAAAACAAGCTAGCCCACTACCAGGCCCTGACATTGAAGCACGAAACCCAGGCCGAGCGCCTGCTAGGGTATGCTGGATTCTGGATTCTCGCCGACGAGTTGCACATCAGCACAATTGCCGTCGATCCAAATCAACGCGGCCTGGGGTTTGGCGAACTGCTATTGCTCAATATACTATTCATGGCCTATGAACACAGCCTGGCTTTAGTAACTTTAGAAGTGCGAGAAAGCAATCAGATCGCCCAAGCATTGTATCGAAAATACGTTTTTGATTTTGTGGGCAGGCGCTTGCGCTACTACCGCGACACGGGAGAGGATGCGCTGCTGATGACTGTAAATCTGAAGGCCAATCCTCAATACCCACACTTCTTGCATGGCAAGCGAAAACAATTGTTTACCCGGCTGGCAGGTGCGCAATTGTAAGGGCAGGCTTGTATTAGATATAAGCGCATGTATCACGCAGCCAATCCACATTTCGCAACCCACATGGCGACCTTTCCGCAGCAGCTTGACCAATATTTAGCAGCCGCTTAGCTAGGCTACACCTGGCTTCGCTCATCTTGCTTGCCCTTGACCTGAGTGCTAAACTTGCCTTGATGTCTCAAGCCCTCTACCGAAAATGGCGGCCTGCTCGATTTGACCAGGTTATTGGCCAGGATCACATCACTCATACCTTGCAGAACAGCGTGGCCGCAGGGAGAGTCGGGCACGCCTACTTGTTTTGCGGGCCACGGGGTACCGGAAAAACCACAACCGCCCGTTTGCTGGCCAAGGCGGTAAACTGCTTGCATGAAGATCTGGCGCAACGGCCGTGCAATCAATGCAACGTATGCCAGACCGTCAACGAAGGGCGCTTTCTGGATTTGATCGAGATCGATGCGGCTTCAAACACGGGTGTGGATGATATTCGTGATTTACGCGACAAGATCAACTTCGTGCCCAATTTGGGTCGTTTCAAAGTCTACATCATCGACGAAGTGCACATGCTCTCTACAGCAGCCTTTAACGCCCTCTTGAAAACCTTAGAAGAGCCGCCGGCGCACGCTATGTTCGTCTTGGCCACGACGGAAGAACATAAGGTTCCCTTAACCATCAAATCACGCTGCCAGCAATTCAACTTACGCTTACTGAGCGTCGCCGAAATCAGCGGCAGGCTGCAATGGTTGGCGGAGAAGGAATCTTTGACCATAGAGCCAGGCGCGCTGGACTTGATCGCGCGGCAAGGGGCTGGTAGTTTACGGGACGCGGAAAGCTTACTGGATCAACTGGCGGTTGCTCCAGGAGATGTGATCACGTTGGAACGGGCACAGTTGATTTTGGGCACGGCGGCAAATGCATCGGTCGTGGCCTTAACAGATGCGTGGATCAACGCCGACGGCGCACAGGGCCTGTCTGCCATTCACGATGCCCTGGCATCTGGCGCAGACGCACGCCAATTCTGCCGCCAAATGGTCAATCACCTGCGCACCATCCTCTTGCTGCAAGCAGCAGGAGTCGATCTGGCCCTCGACGTTCCTGAAGAACATAAGGAAGCGATGTTAGCTCAGGCGCAGCGCGCGGCGCGCCCGGAATTAATACAAGCCATCAAGCGTTTCCAAGAGGCAGCTTTAAAACCTATCGCTAGCTGGCAGCCCCAGTTGCCGCTGGAATTGGCCTTCATGGAACTGCTTCCAGATACGCCTATGGCTTTGTACCCGTCGCCGGCTCCAGTGCCGGCCCCCGATACGCTTCAAGTACAGGAAAGCAGCATTGAAGCCCCCCAGCCGGAGACAGCCACAGACATTGCTGAGTCCATTTCGCCACCCGAAGCCTCAGCAGGCGAGAGTAGTGAAAGCGAGGTCCAAGGCGCGGCATTGGCAACGACCGTTCCAACAATACCCCCTCCAAGTCCTGGTACAGCGATCACCCTGGACGCGGTCAAAGCGCATTGGCGAGCGATGGTGGCCCAGGTCGGGCAGCGTGAAAAAAACCTACCGGCACTGTTGGCCATGTGTAAACCCCTGGCCGTTGAGGATAATATAATCATTTTAGGTTTTGACTACCCCATTTTCAAGGAAAAGTTCGATAAAACAGAGCATGCAGCCGGGACAATCGGAGACATCTTTTCCGAATTATTGGGGGCGGATTTGGGTGTGCGCTGCGTTGTCACCAGCGAGTATACCGTCCCGATCAGCAAAGAAGAGTTTCAGGCCTTGGCGGAAGAATTGGGTGGCGTCCTGCAAGAAGACAACTAATCAAATTGGAGTTAAACGATGGCAAAGAGATCTTTCCGTGGAAAACCGAAGAAAAAGAAGGCCCCGCAAGCCAGCAACATGATGGCTCAGTTTCAGCAAATGCAGGAGGATATGGCCCTGGCGCAGGCTTCGCTCGAACAAGAGACCGTCACTGTGACGGCCGGTGGGGGAGCGATCAGTATCGTGATCACCGGCCACCAGCGCTTGCAGAGCATTGAGATCGAACCGGAATTGCTGGATCCTGAGGATGTAGAAATGTTACAAGACATGCTGGTCGCCGGGATTAATTCAGCTATCGAGCAATCGCAGGCTATGTCCGCCGAGAGAATGGAGGGCATTACCGGAAGCATGGGCGGTCTGAATGATATGCTCGGTGGCCTGGGATTGGGTTAATCGTGGCCCGTGGTGTTTTGCCCCAGCCGGTTCAGCAACTGATTGACGAGTTTGCGCGTCTACCGGGCATTGGACCGAAATCGGCTTCGCGCCTAACTTTCTTTCTGTTACGCGCCGCCAACGATCAGGCTCTTGATCTGGCTGAAGCTTTGACCGATTTGAAGCAGCGCACGCAATTTTGCTCCATCTGCTTCAATATAACGGAAGATGACCCCTGCCTGATCTGCCAAGATGAGACGCGAGATGAGCAGCTGCTCTGCGTCGTGGAAGAGCCTCTTGACGTCCTGGCTATTGAACGGTCACGGGCCTTTAGCGGCCGTTATCACGTCTTGCATGGTGCAATATCTCCGGTCGAAGGAATCGGGCCGGAAGACCTCAAAGTAGACGAACTGATCCACAGAGTGCAGCAAGGGCAGTTCGTCGAAGTTATCCTGGCTACGAATCCTACGCTGGAAGGTGAGTCAACCGCCCTTTATTTACAACGACGCCTGGCTGAAAGCGGCGTGAAGTTGACCCGCCTGGCGCGAGGGCTGCCTGTCGGTGGTGATTTGGAATATACGGATGAAATCACCCTCAGCCGAGCGCTAGAGGGCCGGCAAGAGCTGTAAGAAGAAGATTCGACAGTTCCATGCTGTAGCAGGCAACATGAGCGCTTAGGCGGGTCCGTGAGCATCGCTTAGCCGGTTGCTTAAAGCGGGTCGTTGTGCTACGATTTCATCTCCATAGTGGGGCGTCGCCAAGTGGTAAGGCAGCGGACTTTGAATCCGCCATTCGAAGGTTCGAATCCTTCCGCCCCAGCTAATTCAGGGCTGAGTTGAATGTCGCTCAGTCCTTTTTTATTGGCGGTAGGTGACTATCAGATCTGTGACAGAAGATATCCAGTTTTTGAAGTATACTATTGTCTGGCGTTTGGGCTGAGAACTGGTCAATAAAGTGCCAAAAAGCTGGTTTTCTTGGTCGCGATTGACAGGAGTAATGTTATGACGTTAGCGGTTGTTATCTTGGCTGCCGGACAAGGTACACGCATGCAATCAAAGAAGCAGAAGATTTTACACGATGTTGGGGGGAAACCGATGGTCCAGCACGTGTTTGAAGCGGCAACGGCCGTTGCCGATCTGCCACCGGTTATCGTCGTAGGGCCGGGAGAGGATGGTGTGAGTAATTTACTGGGCAATCAGGCCATCTATGTTGTTCAGCCGGAGCAACTAGGAACGGGGCATGCGACGAAAATGGCCGAAGCGGTAACGCAAGGGAAGGCGGACCAGGTGATCGTCACTTATGGGGATATGCCCTTGCTGCGCGCCAGCACCCTACAGCAGCTGGCAGCTACCCAGAATGAGTCCGGGGCTACGGTGACGATGCTCTCCCTCTTGGGGGAACTGGAAAGCAGCTTTGGCCGCGTCGTGCGCGATGAAGTAGGGCGCGTCATAGAAATCGTCGAGGTCGCCGAAGCGCGCCAACGGCCGAATACGGCCGAGCTGCTGGCCATTCGCGAACTCAATGCCGGGGTCTACTGTTTCGCCGCGGCGTGGTTGTGGCGAAATATTGACAAGCTCCCCTTACGCCAGGCGCGCAGCGGGCAAGAGTATTATCTGACGGACATGATCGGCCTGGCGGTAGAAGAAGGGCAGTTGGTTATGGCCTTGACGATCGACGATGCGGATGAATGCCTGGGTGCAGGCACGCGCCAGGAGCTGGTCGCCGTGGAGAAAGCCTTTCGCCGGCGCGCTGCTCGCCACTGGATGGCCAACGGCGTGACCTTGATCGATCCTGATACCATCTATATCGACCAGGACGTTGCTATTGGTCAGGACACCATCATCTGGCCCAATACGTACATACAAGGGAATACGATCATTGGCGATGATTGTATCTTGGGGCCCAACACGATGATCCGTAACGCACATATCGGTTCCACTTGCCGGATTGAGCAAGCGATGATAGAAAATGGGTCAGTAGCAAGTGGGACACGGATAGAGCCATTTACCCAAATGATTAACAGCGATTGGCCGCCAGCAGCGGGTTGATTGGCGAGGCAATAAGGAAGGCGAAAATGGTAACTGAAATCCAGAAGAAGACACTTCTTCAGGAAGCTTGTGCTGTCCGCGAGCGCGCTTATGCTCCCTATTCAGAATACAAGGTCGGCGCGGCGATTTTGACCGGGGATGGTCGAATTATCACCGGCGTCAACGTCGAAAACGCCTCTTACGGATTGTCGATTTGCGCCGAGAGATCGGCAATATTTACGGCCGTTGCCGAAGGCGTACGAGAGATCGTGGCCGTGGCCATCTGTACCTCCAACGTCGGGTCGCCCTGTGGCGCTTGCCGGCAGGTCATGGTCGAATTCGCCGGAGATATGCCCATATTGCTTACGGATACGCAGGGGAATGTGCGCGAGACGACACTGCACAAGCTCATTCCGGAGTATTTTGGACCGGGGCATTTGGCTTGATATCTAGAGAGCTGGGAAAAGAATAATTGGACGCAGATGAACGCTGATGAAGCTGATTTTTCTCAGTATTGTCGTTCTTCCAGTTCTTCGTGCTCTTCTCGCAGGCGGAGATAGCTATCATAGCGCGCTGGAGAGACAGTGCCGTCTTGCAGCGCAGCACGAACGGCACAGCCTGGTTCATGCCTGTGCGTGCAGTCACTGAACTGGCATAAGGGCACCAGGGGAGCTATTTCGCGAAAATAAGCATCTAACTCCCCCGGTTCTACGTCGAATAAGGCCAGACCGCGTATGCCCGGTGTGTCAACCATGTATCCCCCTGTGTCTAAGCCAAACATCTCCGCATGGCGCGTGGTATGCAACCCCTTTTCGGTGGCCTGGCTCACTTCGCTGACGCTGAGGCCCAGTCCCGGTTGGATGGCATTGAGCAGGCTGGACTTGCCAACGCCGGAGGAACCAGTTAATACCGAGATTTTGCCATGCAATATGGCAGCCAACTCGTCTATGCCCTGGTCTGTCTTGACGCTGGTATAGACGACTTGATAACCAATATCCTCGTAGACCTGGAACATCGTTCGCGCTTGTTCGCTGTTGGTCACCAGGTCGACTTTGTTGACGCAGATAATCGCCGGCAGCTCGTTTAATTCGGCGACGACGAGAAAGCGATCCAGTTTGCGTAGACTGGGGCGGGGTTTCTTAATGGAGAAGACTAAAACGATCTGGTCGGGGTTGGCTACCAGCACCTGTTCGCGGTCCACGGCGAGGCGGCGCACATTGTAGGCGCTGGGCCGGGAACGGGAGAGAACGGAGTGGCGCTCGGCAACGGATTCGATGTTGCCGGTGCCGTCGGGGTTGAGGGAAATGGCCACCCAATCACCCACGGTGGCGATGTCTGTATCGAGCCGCTCTTTCTTCAAGCGACCGGGAAGTTGAGCGACGATGGGGCCTTCGGCCGTATCGACGGTGAAGAAGCCGCTGAGGGCCCTGACGATGCGCCCTTCTAATCTGTGCTGATTGTTTTCAAGCTGACTCAATTGCCCTAATCCACCTATGCTTTACTGAGTTCATCTCACTATGACTCGCTTCTCGTGAGGATTATAACATGATGCGCGCGTTGTATCACTGGTGCAATTGTGCACGGGCAGGCGAACAGGTTGTCACTAGATTTCACGCAAAGACGCCAAGGCGCAAAGAAGGAAAAGAAGAAGCCTATAGCGCGGCTTTACGCGAGCCCAAGCTGTTACCTATCGGATGACGTAGACGAAAATGGATTCCCGCCTTCACGGGATAATGAATTTCCATATTATATTGTACAATATATTAGGCTGGGATCGATTTTGTTCCTTTATTGCTTTTGTTTTTAAAAATTCCGGAAACAAAATCGATTCTTTGGGTGGGGAGTCATCAGGTAGTCGGATAGTCGAATTAAGCTCTTTGGTTGGGAGCTAGTGAGACGGCCGAATATGGTCGTTGTTCTTAATCATGCTCGCAATTATAGCACAGATGTTCTATCTGGGTCAAATGAAGTTTGTAACTAAATTACCCCCTGTCCGCAGCGCCCCCAGGAAAGAGCGCATCTCCGGTCCGCTGGCCTTGTCTCGCCTGTGCTTCACCTGCACCTTGATCCGCGACCGTTCGAAGCCCAGCGCGTCAGGATAAGCCAGGATATCAATTCCCCTATCCCGTCCAGGGGCGATAGCTTGGCCGCTTAATGATGTTATTGCGCTGGATCTATAAACTACCCTACTTGAGTTCGCTAAGTCACCTATCAGGACAGTAGAAAAACCCATTCTCAAGTGGGTGTGAAATTAACAGGGGCGGCAAGGTGAGTTACTCCTCCAAAAACCTGCTCTTCCGCACTCGGATTGTACACAAACACGTGCCGGAAAAACTCCTCCGTCAACGCGTCTTCGCATTTAGCAGGAAAATCAACCCCAGCACCGGCATACTGTACTCATTAGCCGTTAGACTAGCATTCGCCTGCAGTTGGCTGGCCGATTCCCATATATCATTTTCAAGTTGCGTGATATTTTGCATGATGAATGCTCGTTGTTGAGCTTGTTTTACCACGGTTGTTTGCGCGATGTCTTCAAGATCAGCCTTATTTTGCATCTTAACGAGGGATTGGCTTGAGAGTGAGATGGGGTAACGGCCTTGTCATGTGCCAACAATCATAAATCGGTATGATGATCGTCACCATTTTAGTCCTATGGCACTGCTCTGGCACTGATACGTGCTCTGTAACTACTGCCCCTCCATCAACATTGCCAGAACAGTAGGCAGTTCACGAAACGAAGCACGCAGTTGGGGTTGCCCGATGTGGTTATCTATAAACCCAATAATCTCCAGCACCTGTTTTCGAAGTGTCTCCACTTCACCCATGTTGCCGATCTGAACTTCAACTTCAATCCGCGAGGGCAGAATATGTAACAAGCTGCGCCGTGAGCCTAGCTCTTCAGCTTCAGTCTGCGCCTCAGCTAAAATCGAGCTCGCTTCGGCGGTTCGTCCCAGACCGAATAGAGCCCGGCCTCGGAGATGCAGCATATCGTATAGGAACAGGCGTATACCAAAGTTACGCATAGAGGCGATGGTGTTTTTGGTCAACTCGAGCACGCGACCATACT
>JAACFF010000514.1 GCA_009937635.1 Chloroflexota bacterium | reverse complement strand
CCGGCTTCGAGGTAAAAGGGAGCCGGCTTGCCTGTTCATGGTACCATGCTTCGACAGCTCAAGATTATTCATGCTGCATGCTGGGCAGCCAATGTTTCAATGATTTCCGAGCAGCCTCCGTCAAGCAAATAAGCGGTATGGTCGCCTATGTTCTCAAACTTCCGACCAACTATTGCTGAGCATTCGAATTCATAGTCAGCGCTTTCCACAAATCTGTCGATTACATCCATGCCTTCGGGGCTCATAAAATCAATTTTACCGTTTCCATCTTTGTTGCTGTTCATTGCCGTGATCCAGATCGCAGCTCCCAATGCTCCACAGGCTTCTCCGCACAAACCGATACCGCCCGCAAATCCCGCGGCCATGGTTGTATGCATATCGGATACGCCCATCTTTTTTGCCAGCACTGCCGCGCAGCTAACCGGAGCGGAGGGCGTTTCGAACTGTTCTTCAGAAAGAGCGCTATTTATCGCACTGAACGCCTCCGGCGCATATCCTGCGGTGAGGCGAACGCAGCCTATGGGCCCGCCTTTCACAAAAAACTTTAGCAGACCCGTTTTATCCTTCCAGTCCACCTGAATTACATCCGTGCAATTGATCGCGTTGGTTCGAGCATGGAAGGAATCCACAATCTTTTGTGCTGCCTTAATTGCCACCGTCTCAGCTTGCGGGCCTGGGCCATGCAGGCGATACGCCTCTGCCCCCGCGGCAAGCGCCGCACCCCAAAGCAAGCCGCATTGGAAGCCATGTTGCATAATGCCGCCTGCGAGGGGTGCGGAGGCTTTCTCCTCGAGTTTCAAAGTGTGGTCGAAAGAGTCGTCAACGACGCTCATAATTGTTGCTGATCAGGTCCCTTCTTTAAGAAATTTTCTAATTGTTCCCAAGGATGATATCTTTCTTGTTGCTGTGGTCATCACGTCTCCTCTTTCTATTCAATCATTGCCTGATAAGAACCCAGGCTCCACTCGCTTTAGCCAGATCCTCTCCCCTTATTAAAAGTATCGTGCTTGGAATCGGGCAATCAAGTGACAAATGTCATGTCTTTCTGATGAATATGTAACCGGTCAATTCTGGGCTGTCATGAATGTTTGGCCGGGTTCTGCCAAACTGATTCAAACTCGATATACTCTATCTATGATAAAATGCGTGATAACTTGTCCGGGGAGCAGAACGATTTTAAGGAGAACCAATGAAAGCAATTGACCTTGGCAGCAGTGGACTCTTGGTGTCAGAGATCAGTGTAGGCTGCATGCGCATAGCCGGATTGGAGCAAGATGAGGCTGATGCGCTGCTCAATACCGCCCTGGACGTGGGAATCAATTTCTTCGATCATGCGGATGTGTATGGCGCAGGGAAATCTGAGGAAGTCTTTGCCGATGCGCTCAGCAGGTCTTCATTCACACGCGAACAGATTTTCTTGCAATCAAAATGCGGAATCCGGGATGGCATGTTTGATTTTTCCCGAGACCACATTCTCTCGGCCGTGGAAGGCAGCCTGAGCCGGCTCAAGACCGGCTATCTTGATGTGTTGCTCTTGCACCGGCCGGATACGCTCATGGAGCCCGAAGAAATCGCCGATGCTTTCTCGCGGCTCCAGCAAAGTGGCAAGGTTCGCCACTTCGGCGTGAGCAATATGAATCCCGGCCAGATCGAATTGTTGCGCAAATTTGTGGACCAGAAGATTGTGGCTAATCAATTACAACTTAGCCTGACCAATACAGGCATGATCGACAGCGGCATCAACGTCAATATGGAAATCAATCACTCCATCGATCGCGATGGCGGTATTCTGGAATATTGCCGCCTGCATGATATTACTATTCAGCCCTGGTCGCCCTTCCAATATGGATTTTTTGAGGGCGTCTTCTTGGACAACGACAAATTCCCAGAACTAAACAGGGCAATCGACGCATTGGCCAGGGAAAAGGGCGTAACGAACAGCGCGATTGCCATCGCCTGGCTGCTGCACCATCCGGCGAAGATGCAGCCGATTATCGGCACGACAAACGCAAGCCGTGTACGCGATATCGCGCAAGCACCCACAGTGGAGATGACGCGCAAGGAGTGGTATAAACTCTATTTAGCCGCGGGAAATAAACTGCCGTAGGTTATTAGGAGGTGTTTGAACAGCTCGTACATGCAAGCCGTTGGCACTACCAAGGTATCAATTTCCTCAATCATCGGAGCAAAGAAGTCTGCGTTTGCGCCTCCGCCAAAGTACTCCAGCCAACCTGAGGGATCGACCAGGTTCATAGCTCGCGATCTTCCTTCTCCCGTTGAGGATCGGTGTCAATACCACCAAATATTCCTTCGGCGTCTTCAATGGGCGGCACAATTACCACGCGCAAGGTGCCGTTGTGTGGTATGAACATGATCTTTTGCCCTGGCTTGAGATTAAACTGCTCACGAATTGGTCGGGGAAGGTTGGGAAAAAATTGCCCGCGCCTGTTTCAAATTCCACACATTATGGGACACGGGTTAATGGACGATTTGCTAGAGGTAGTCAATCCCGAAACCAACGAGTTTTGGGGCTCCTGCAAAGGGCGTTTCCGGGATGGGGAGATTGAACCCTATTTTGTAAGCTTACAAAGAATTGGCCACAGTTCTGTCTATGTCACGTAATCTCTAAGACCCAATGAGAAATTGATTCTGAGACATTAATTGATACCCGGTCGCAAACCTAGCGTCTCAGCGTGTACTCATTGAGACCCTACAGACCTGAACCTCACGACAAAAAATATTTTGTCACTGGCACCTAAATCCAACTTTTTTCATTATAATGTGTGTATGCCTGAGACCCTGCTGCAAACGAAGCTATTTGTCCCGCGACTGCGGCGGAACTCTGTTCCTCGTCCCCACCTATTCGAGCAGCTCAACCAGGGTCTACAGTCTGGTCACAAAATCACTCTCGTCTTTGCCCCGGCTGGTTTGACACCACTGAAGCCAACCTCAGTCGATGGTTGAAAAAGCACGGGTTGCGGCGAGAGTGAGGTGGTTTCCGGGATATTGGTAATGTAGCTCCCTCAAGAATGGATGTTTTCTGAAATTTGTTTTTTCGGGATATATGCAGTGCGCCGTGAAACGGCGAGAGTGAATTGAATCCAGAGGATTCTGTAAGGAGATGTCAACAGACTTACAAGCCGAACGAAGTTAGCAGAAAGGGAAACCGGACTGTGAACAGAGCATCTTCGTAAAGCGGCGTGAGGCAAACGGGAGATTGCCAAGATGCGTTCGCAACGGCTGATCGGCAAGGTAAAGGTTGGATTACTTGAATGCTAATGCCCAGCGATGCAACCCCCCGTCTACAGGAAGACCCGTTGAAATTACCTGTATCTTGTTATCGAGATAAATTTTGCATAGTTATCTCGAGTGACATCTAACCAGAGCGTCCCTTAGCGAAAGGGATAAAGGGCATGAAAGGCGTACCTAAACCGGTCTAGACACGTTCAACTCGCACGGAACACGGGACTGTCTAAAGGGCGAGAGCCCCAAGATGGCGGAGCAATCGTAGTAGTCCGCGAACGGGAAAGCCGTTTACATGGCGAAGGGTTGCAGGTGGCCAAGCTTCATAAAATCAAGAGGACACGCGAGATGCGTCTGGCTCGAAAGTATATGGAAGCGGTTAGTATCTAACAAAAGGCTACTGGAAAGCCACGTGAGACGGAAACGCTCATGCGTGGTTTGGGGAGCGGCGGTTGGAAACACAGGTAAAGCTGTGCGCTGGCCGCCGACTCCACAAAATAC
>JAACFF010000513.1 GCA_009937635.1 Chloroflexota bacterium | reverse complement strand
GAGGTAGGTGACAAGGGTGACGGCCGCAAAGCCTGCCAGTAGATCGGCGTATTCACCCAATATCGGTAGTTGGGCGAGGTAGGGTTCTAATTGGGCGGCGATGCGCGTGCTGCCGGCAGCGCCGATTAAGATGGCGATGAGCGTAATGCCAATCTGTATGGTGGCCAGAAAGTCTTCTGGTTGTTCAGCCAGCTTGAGCGCTGCTTGAGCGCCTTTGTCCCCTTTCGTTGCTCGAAGCTGCAAGCGCGCCTTACGCGCGGAAACAACGGCGATTTCTGACATGGAAAAGAGGCCATTGATGAGGATGAGGAGGATGAGGATGAGTAGGCCCAACATGAAGCGATCTCCTAGCAGTGAACAATTTTTAGTAAACAGTTATCAGTGAAAAGTTTAGTGGGAACTACCATTGGAGGCAAGGGATCAAAAGAGTTCGCGCCAGAAGGCGAGAGATTGTATTGTCCAGCGGGTAGAAAACGGTCGTGCGGGAAATCTAAGATTTGCCCCAATCACAGAGGGACTCGAGATAGGCGGCGGAGCCGTCACGCAGCCAGCCGTCTAGCTGGGCCACTTCTTTGAGCTGTTGACCGCGCTGGCGGGGCACGACCACGTAGCGGCTGTCAAGTTCGGGCAGGGCGGTCATGTCGCCCCACAGCTTTTCAAATTGGCAGACCGGGAAAATATCCTCTTGACCGTGACCCCAACGTTTTTTAACGTCCTTGAGGGTGATATAGGTGGGCATACGGGCGGCGAGGCGGCGCACGGCCGTAGCCACCTGCGCATCGTCTCGCAGGCTGGCGCGGGTGAGGCTAAAGAGCTTCAGCAGGCGGTCGATGGACACCCAGCTCGTGCTGGAATTGTAGTAGGAGAGCTTGAACTCGATTTCCTCGCGGGGCAAAGCCAGACCTTCGATCAGGCGTAACTGCCCTTCTACGCGAGCCAGACCGCCGCCGCGATCTTCCAGGCGGCGGGTGATGACTTCCGTGGTCAAGGCGGCGTCCTGGTAGATGTGAAAGCCGAGGATCGCTGGATCGACGTTGACGCCCAACGTGTCGATGTTGTGGATCATCAGGTATTGCAAGTTCGGCCGTTCCTCGAGCAGTTGGACCAGGACGCCGTTGCGCAGCAGGTTGGGGATTTCATACCAATGCCCGACGGGATGCAGACATTGCTGCGGCAAGTTGTCCGTATAATCGCTGCCTTCTTCCATCTGCTCTGCCCAGCCGATGAGCGCCGTGCGCAAGCTGTCGAGCACTTTTTGTGCCTGCTCGTCCAGCAGTTGCTGCGGCATTTCCTCCCAGGCGAAACGCAGATCGCGGGTCATTGGGATCAAACGCAGCCCTACCACGCGGCCTGGTGATAGCAGGAGCGAGCCCGGATAATGGTAATTATTTTCGCGCTGCAAGGTGGCGGAGATGGGATCGTGGGTCAGATAGCTGGTGGTGATGATGTGCGGCAGCGGCGTTCCGGCGAGAGCGCCCATACGGCGGCTCTTGGCCAGGTGGATTTCGATGAAGTTGCGGAATTTGCCGCCTAATTTGACAAAGGGATTGATGGCTTTGACAACGCCGGCGCCTTGGGTCCAGCGGCTGCCCACACCACCGGCGAGGGATACGACGGCCACGGCCCCTTCGGCCAAAGCGTTCATGCCCAGAGCGTGCCAGTTTTGTGGTAAACCGTCCATGGCGTCGGTGACGTCGGCCGGCTCGACGTCTTCGATCTTGCTGCTAATGGGCAGACGATTTTGAGCGAGGCTGATGCGACCGCTGCGCAGGTCAGAGCGAATCTGTTCATGATGCTGGCGATCGAAGCCGTATTGGTTGAGCAGCGTGGCCAGGTTTTGACCCGGACCTGCTTCGTCAGCGCCGCGCGGCAGCAGGCGGTCGAACAGGGATTGCACCATGCCGCTCAGTTCGGGAACGGTGCGACACGCTTCGCCAAAGCGATCAAGTTCGGCGCGGCGGGCGGAGGGCAGGTGGCGGGGTTCGCGCCGCAGGAGATCGGGTACGAAGAGCGTATAGTAACCGGGCGGCATCAGGGCGGCGTCCCCCTGCAAGAGATCGGCGCAGGTGCCGCGCTCGTTGATGGCGAAATCGTAGACCACCGGCTCCATGGCGAAGGGCACGGCCGTTTCCAGCTGCCGCTTGGTGTCACTCATGATCGTTTGCAGCCGCTCTTGCGCTTCCTCTTTGTGCGCCGGATCGAATAGAAAGCCCATGCCGCCGCCGGCCATACCGCCCAGCATCCAGAAGCCCCAAAAGCCATCGCCGAAGGCGCTGCGCGCTTGTTGGATGAGCAGATCGGTGTAGAGGTTGCCGGCCCAGGGAATGATCGTCTGGATGGGGCCGTGGAAGTTGCGGTTCGTGGCGGCGCCGATGGCGCTGACGTCTCCCTGGCGCAGCAGCCCGACGACCTCGTCCAGGATACGGATCGCTTCCTGGCGACCCGTCCACTCCGCTTCGGACCGCAGCAGGTATTTCTCCGTGACCATTTCCAGAATGGGGCCCACGTCCTGGGCCATACCCCCGTGCACGAGGACCAGGCTGTCTTGCAATTTACGGCGCGTGGCCGGGGAGATTTCGTCGAGGGTGAAAATGCGGTGGCTGGGCAGCAGGCGACCGCGACTGACGCCATATTCAGGATCATTGGAGCCGGCCATTTCGCCCTGGATGAGCTTCATGCCCGGCCATGCTCCACCGGAGTCTTGCCAGCCGCCGCCGGAACCACCCAACCATTCGCCTAGAATGGCGCGTGCGGCGACGAGACGCCGCTCTCCTTCGCTGAGCTGGCCGGTGAGGGCTTCGGCCTGGTTGGTGGCGCGCATGCAGGCGGCAATGAGGCAGGCCAATAGGCTGGTGGAAACAGCCAGGCGCGAGCCCTTGGGGATGCCGTTGACGCGGCTCACGATTTCCATGCCCTGGCCCGGCCCGGCCAGGGAGGCGAGGATGTCCACGAGAGATTGGTTGGAGCCTTCCATGCCCGGGGGCACGATGCCCGCGGCGATGACCGCCGCCTTGAGCAGCCCAAGGTAGTCGCGAGCGAAGTCGAATAGCTCGGCAAGGGTGGTGATTGCGGCCGTTGCCCCAAGATCGACGCTGACGAGGCGCAGGACAGGCTCGTCGATGATGCGAATATACGCTTCAACCGGCGGGCTAGGGGTGGTGGAACGGGAATCACGACGCACGCTGAGGTCGATGGAAGTGTTGATCACACGAGCCCCTTCGGGAAAGTCCATGCCCAGGAAGAAGATATCGCTCCAGCCGCTGTGGGTGAGGTCCATACGCACAGGCGTTGCTTCGCGCAAGATAGGAAAGAGACCATTTTCCCGTTGGCGCAGCTCACGCCGGATGCGCAAGGGATAGTCGGCCGGGTGGCCGGTGCGGAACATCCACTGGTTGCCGCGCACGGAACGTACGCTGCGGCGCACCTGATTGGCCAAAGTTTGAAAACCGAGGCTGTGGTAGGCGGCGGCCAGGGCGCTGGATATGGCGTCGTTGGGGCCTTCATTGGCCTGGGCGCCTAAAAAGATCTCGATCGCTTCTTCGAAACGGCGGTTGAGTAGGTTGCCGTAGCCTTCGAAGGGGATGAATCCGCTGTTGGCGAGCCCGGGCTTGAGCGGCAGATGGAAGCGATGGATGGCGTAGAGGAAGAAGAGGGCGCGGACGCGTTGGTACAGGTTGTCACTTTGCCGGCGGAATGCGTCCAGGGCGGCGCACTCCGCGAGCAGTGTATCGCGCGAGGCCGATCGCGCGAA
>JAACFF010000512.1 GCA_009937635.1 Chloroflexota bacterium | reverse complement strand
CCAGAATGTCTGCTACAACTCCCGCTTGACGCAGTTTGATATGGGTGCGAGCGGTGCTGCTCAAGAGCATGTCCCGCGTTCCCGTTATCAACAAGGTGGGTGGAAATCCATGGACATCTCCATAGTAAGGTGAGACCAAGGGATCTTTCGGATCGCGGCCAGCCGCGTACACGGCCACACAAGCTTCGAGCATGCCCTCGCGGGTGATCAATATATGGTCAATGCCCTCGTTGATAATCCAGGAGTCACCCGTGTTGGACACATCAGTCCCAGGTGTGCCCAGGTACAACACCCCAGGCACATCCAGGCCCAGCTCAATCAAGCGCTGCACCGTCGCCATGGTCATATTCGCGCCTCCTGAGGTGCCGCCCATCGCCATGGAACGCGCCGGTCTTTCTTTCAACAGGTGCTTGTACACGGTGACTACATCGTCCCTTCCGGCCGGGGTAGGATATTTGGGCGGCATGCGGTAGTCAATATGCATCAGCCGCATCTTCAGCCGGTGGGCGATGATGATAGATTCTGCTAAACCCGCTTCGCCAGCGTTGAGCACGAAGGCGCCGCCATGCAGGTAGACGAACAAATGATCCTCGTGCCGGGGATCGACTTCGGCTGGGGTCAAATGATAGACATTGATCCCCTCAATCTCTTCTTGTGTAACGGAAACCGATAGCTGTTCCCGGAGGGCCTGATTGGCTTCGACCTTGCCCGCGTCCAGCTGCGCGATGACCGCGAGCCACTCTTCCTCGCTCTGAGGCTCGATTTTCATCGTTGCCGGATCAGGCTGGGGGATGCTGGCAATAGCGTCACGCAGTTCAGCGCTGCCGCCAGTCGGTGGCGGAAGGATTCGGGGACCGATCCGCCAGACTGTTTCTCGGGATTTATTTCCGGTAGTTGATTCTTGGCTTGTCATAGATTCACCTTTCTCTGTTGATTTTTTAAGATATCATACCTTGCACAACGTGATCTACAAATTGAAGTCTGCTAGCTCTCGTTATCAATGAACTAGCAAAACGGTACCCCAAATAAGGATTTTACGATTAGGCTAATCGTACCATGCTTAATAGAGCCATCCGTAAATACCTATCCGTGCTATCAGTTAGCTACCATCTTTGGCTTAATAAGGTCTTCATGCCCCATATGAACGAAAAACACCCTGGATTTTGCGCCAGGGTGTCATATATGGGCGCGGACGGACTCGAACCTGCGAACCTCACGGATGCGATCCCAAAGACAGTAATCACGTCCGTAATGTAATTATACTCGTGGTAGAATCCTTTAACAATTGGCGGCTATTTGGCTTGTTGGCGATTGACGACATTTATCAGCGATTCACATATGTTGACCATACCACGCAATACTAGTTCCCGACTGCCTTGATGCTAGCAGTCACCAGTCTACCTCGCGATTTTCTACCATCCGATATGGATGAGGTTACATTGTCCCAGAGGCTTCGCACCCCACCGTTGCCAGTGACGCACGCTCTGGTAGGATACCGATACTCCCTAGGAAATAGATTCTATTTTCATCTCTTTGTGGTGGGCCCCCGCTCATGAAAACTGTTGGCGAATTATCGTAACAGAAAAAACAGCGCGAAATTTGCAACTTCACGATCAAAAATGATCTAAATTCGTTGTCTGAAATATCAAATTTGCGGCCTTTCTGATTTCGCCAACAGTTTTCATGAACGGGGGTTCACCACAAAGAGATGAAAATGAGGTAAGCTAGCCGGAACGATGCTGCAAAGGTCGCTATCTGATTCTGGTATTGCGAATCCGACCAACAGTTGGACCTAGAACCTCTGGAGAACCAAAAGATGTCGCCTCTTGATTGAGAGCACGCTAGGGAGAATACCTAAAAGCGAGGTTCACGGCATCACCTTATTGGTGGACGAAGTCAGGAGGAAGGAAGATGAAAGTCATCTACGAACGATGTGCCGGCCTGGATGTACACAAGAAAACCGTAGTAGCCTGCAGGATCGGTGTCGGTGAAGATTCTCAATGGCGTCGACAGGAGACACACACCTTCAAAACTATGACCAATGATATTCTGGCCTTGGCCGATTGGCTGCAAGCAGGTGGTGTCACCCATGTAGCTATGGAAAGCACAGGCGCCTATTGGAAACCGATCTACAATATTCTAGAAAGCAACTTCGAAGTGATCTTGGTCAACGCCCGACACATCAAGCATGTACCTGGTCGCAAGACAGATGTCAAAGACGCTGAATGGATCGCCCAACTATTGCAGCATGGCTTACTCAAAGCCAGCTACATTCCTGAGACTCCTCAGCGAGCGCTGCGGGATCTGGCGCGCTATCGTACGAAACTCGTTCAAGAACGAACAAGAGAAATCAATCGTGTTCAAAAGGTGTTAGAAGACGCCAACATCAAACTTGGATCAGTTGTCAGTGACATCATGGGTGTCTCAGCCAAAGCAATGATGGCGGCCATCGTGAGTGGGCAAGATGATCCCCAAACCTTGGCCCAGTTAGCCAAAGGGAGAATGCGACCGAAGATTGCCGAGCTCGAACAAGCCTTAAACGGTCGAGTAGCTGACCATCACCGTCTGATGCTTAGTTTGCATCTCGAACACATTGATGATTTGAATATCAAAATCGAGAGACTACAGCAGATAATCGACGAATACATCACTCCATTCAACCAGAATCGAGAGGTTGAGCGGTTGGATGGCATTCCGGGAGTGGGCCCGCGGGTAGCCCAGGTGATTATTGCCGAACTGGGTATCGATATGAGCCGTTTCCCCACATCTGGTCACGCCGCCTCTTGGGCAGGTCTCGCTCCGGGAAAAAATGAAAGCGCGGGGCGTAATTACTCAGCCAAGACTATGAAAGGCAACCGCCACCTGAAGGCGATGCTTGTGCAGGCTGCTCATACTGTTGCTCGCTCAAAGGACAACTATCTAAGCGCCCAGTTCCGGCGTATTGCTCGACGTCGAGGCAAGAAACGAGCGGCAGTAGCCGTTGCTCACTCTATACTTGTTATTGCTTACCACCTGCTGCGGGACGGCACAGAATACATTGAGCTGGGTGGTGATTACTTTGACAAGCTGAACAAACAGCAGATAGAACGCGGGTTGGTGAAACGCTTGGAACAACTCGGACACAAGGTAATTCTTGAGCCTGCTTTGTCTCCTTAAGGGTTTATTTTCTAGGGAGTCCGAAATGAATCTCCTTAGGGGCATTTCGTGGAAATGGACCGCTTGACATCAAAGTCAAGCGGTTTTTTGTTTATTTTACTCGGAATTTGGAGGAAAGGGAGGGGTTTTGGCAAAATTCTCAACCTTCACTCGGCCAAAAGAGTTCGAATCTCCTTGGGTGGTAACGGCCGATTCGCCTACTGGCATCTTCCCGTTCGATGGTTAACTATACCGGATTAATAACCCAATCTCCACGCCCATGCCGTCCAAGAAAAAAAGCTGCTGCTCCTGGGAGCAGCGGCCCATTTATACTTGTTACTTAGAATGCCTTTAACTAACGGCTTTATCGGCTATGTCCCAGGCTTTGCTGTAATGGTGGATGGCCTCATCAGGTTTGCCCTTATCGATGATTTTTTCATCGCCTCTTCAAAATGCCCATCTACTGGGTATCAATTACGATTTACCAACACAACTTTGCCATGTACTTTGTATTCAAGCAGCATTTGTTGGGCCATGGGAGCATCACGGAGAGGTAATTGTCTTCCGACTTCAGGATCTAAATTTCCTTCGCTAATTAAGTCTAATACCTTTGATAGGTGACTTCGATA
>JAACFF010000511.1 GCA_009937635.1 Chloroflexota bacterium | reverse complement strand
CGTTCTTGACCCCGCTGTGTGCGTTTACGAATGTCCGGTTAGGGTTTTCAAGGAGTGTCAGAACTTACCCAAGCGGCTTGACCTGGTTGGTCTCCTCCCAGGGCAATTGGACTTGCCGGAAGGTGTGGAATTCATTGCTCCCAGCGATCTTTGGGCGAAATTGCACGATGATCCTGAAAAAGATGCGCCCGTGGTCGTCGACGTGCGCGAACCGCGTGAATACCGGCGCGGCCATATTGCCGAAGCGCGATCGGTGCCCCTGCCGTTAGTATCCACTATCCAAGAGACACTCTCCAAGGATCGTCCCATCGTCCTGGCCTGTCGCACTGGTCGCCGCAGCCGCCGCGCAGCTTGCGCACTGGCTGCTGAGGGCCACACCAATATCACTATCCTGGATGGGGGCATGCTCGCCTGGCAGTCCTCAGGACTATTAGAGGCGATCCATACATTCGCATAGAGCGGAGATAGACAGATGGAACTCCATGAATCATATCGCAACATCGGCCTGGATCTGGTGCGTATCACGGAACGTGTGGCCCTGACTGCCAGCCGCTGGATAGGTTCGGGCGATTATGATGGTACCCACTTGGCAGTCGATAAGGCTATGCTAAGGGCTTTGAATGATGCAAAAATTAGAGGGTTCATCGCCATTGGTGAAGAAAAGCGGGTTGAAGGGCAGGCGCTGCTGCATGGTGGACAAGTCATTGGCGAGGCGAAGGAAGCGGAAGTAGATTTGGCCGTAGATCCGATTGATGGTACTAATCTGCTTATCAAGGGGCGGCCGGGCGCGATTTCCGTCATGGCCCTGGTCCCGCGGGGGGCGCTGGTATCGCCATTGCCGGCACGCTACATGGATAAGATAGTAGTCGATCGCGAAGCGGCTGCAGCGTTGGTGCCCGAGTGTATGGATGCGCCGGCGGCCTGGGTCTTGGCTCTTGTCGCTCGTGTCAAGAACAAAGCGGTTCGCGATCTCTCCGTGGTTGTTCTTGCCCGCGCCCGGCATCAGGACTTGATTGACGAGATCAGATCCACTGGCGCGCGCATCTTGCTGCGTGAGGAAGGAGATGTTTCCGGGGCGCTAAAAGCTGCACTGGTAGGCACTGAGGCAGACATTCTTATGGGCATCGGAGGCGCATCTCAAGGCGTTATGACCGCCTGTGCGGTTAAGGCGCTTAATGGAGCTATGCTGGCTCGGCTAGCGCCGCAAAGCCAGGAGGAGCGCGATGAGGTTGAAGCGGCGGGTCTGGACGTCGAACGGATCTATACATGCAGCGATCTGGTCCGCACCGATGACATATTCTTTGCCGCCACCGGTATTACCAGTAGCGCTCTATTATCCGGTATCAAGATTGAAGGGAATTATGCCCATATTGAATCCCTGCTTATCCGCGCCGAGACTGGGGCACGCCGTTTTATTCATGCTGAGCGGCGGCTGACCCATTGGGAAGATGACGTTTAGGCAAAGGTTGCGTTTCAAATGTTTTGGCGTAATAGGCAACCTCAGACGCCATCCGTCCCTATGGCAAGTCGAACTCAATCCTTCCCACTTTCCCGGATGCCATAGGCTACCAATGTCTTGGGATGGAATAGCCAGAGCAGGCCTAAAACAGGTTGGATAAAGGGGAAGAAAGCGTAGTCGATGCCAAAATAACGCCACGCAGTACGGCCGATTGTGTCGGGTATAATCAGGCTTAGCGTACCTACCAGTAAGACCATGACCATCTCAGTCGCCAATGCTGCGACGGAAATCCGCCAGGCCCATTTCTCGCGCACTGCAAAGCCGACGGTAGCGATCAAATAGAGTAGAGAAGCAACCAAACTCAGAGTGGGAGCCAGATAGTTCGTCACTCCTTCCTTGAAAAAAAGTTGATAAAGTGCACGCACACCGGTGGAAAGGGCCAGTACCGGGTAGGAAATAGCCAGGATGACCCCTGCAGCGGCGATGAATCCGGACAGTCCTTTTTCTTCGGCTGCTTCTGCGTCCGCATTTGTTTCTTCTATTGCTTCGCTTTTTCCGTTCATGGCACAAATTCTAGCACAGATCATAAAACGGTTCGTCTAAATGTTACGTAAGTAGGCAGCGTCCAATGCAGTCAAAATGATAGAATGAGCCCACGATTAGCTTGTCAAGAGACAGCTGTCCACCGGAGTTGCTACTATGTCCTTGCCATCTGAACCGCTTCCGCCAGAGGAGCCGCGCCAGGAAAGGCGCAGGAGCTGCCTATATACCGGCATAACACTCATCCTGGTTCTCAGTCTGCTCGCTACCTCCACATTCGGTATCTTTTGGCTTATTACGCAGCAATCGGCAGAAACGGCCGAAGCGCCGGTCATGGCCCCGGCTATCGATCAGCCGGCGGCAACAGAGCCCTATACGGCCGAACCTGTCGAACAGTTCACAGATGAAACAGATGACGGTTCACTTGCCCCTGTTGAAACAGTTACTGCACCGAACACCCCGGAGGCCCCAGATCCAAACCGTCTCAACCGTATCGTCTTTGTCAACGAAGAACGACAAATCGAAACTGTAGCCCCCGACGGTAGCGAACGCCGCACCTTAACCGGCGACGAATTCATCTTTCAGTTCCCGGCGTGGTCGCCCGATGGCCGGCAGATCGCCGCGCTGGGCGGCAATCGTCGTGGCGGAGGCATCTTTTTATTGGAGGACGAAAATGCCTCCGCGGAACCCATGGAGCTTTACTTCAGTGGCAATAGCAGCCCTTTTTACCTTTACTGGTCGCCGGACAGCCAACAGATCAGTTTTCTGGCTGACAATCCCGGTGGTGGTATCGGTCTCAACGTCATCGATGCCGGAGAGGATGAAGAAAGCCGCCTGATCGCCACGGGCAGCCCTTTCTATTGGAACTGGACGGCTGATAGCAAGCAAATGCTAATCCATTCCGGGACGCAAGTTGACGATGCTCGCCTGGTGCTAATTGATAACGACGGACAAGACCAGGCGGCGCAGATTCCGGCTCCTGGCTATTTTCAAGCTCCAGGTATCTCGGCCAGCGGACGTTACTGGGCTTACTCGCAGCTGCAAGATGGCGGCACGAGCTGGCTAACTATTGACGATCAAATCAGCGGTGAGCAACAGGCGGAACGACATGCCGGATCGGTGGCCATGAATTGGAGTCCGGTAGATGACAAGTTGGCCTTTATAAACGGGGAAAGTGATAGCCAATTCAGCTCCTGGGGTCCCCTACGCCTTCTGGATGCGGCAACAGGCGAGATGCGCATTCTATCCTCTAATCAAGTGCTGGCCTTCTTCTGGTCGCCGGACGGGAAGCGGATCGCTACTATTAGTGTTCCATCCAATAACGGTCTGGAGGGTGGCATTGAAGTGCGGGATAGCAAGAGCCGCCACCTGGCACGCAACAATCAGGCGCGCCTTCCAGTCCAAACCATGCCTCACAAGTTTATGTTATCAGTTATTGATATTGAGACAGGCACTGGTCTAGAATTGGCGGACGTGGCCCTGCCAGCCGTTTTCCTCTCGCAATTTCTGGTCTTCTTTGATCAATATGGGCTCAGCCACACTCTCTGGTCGCCTGACAGTGATGCCCTGGTTCTGCCGGTGATTGTCGACAGAGAAAATCAAATCGTGGTTGTATCAGCCGTTAGCGGCCGAATGACACAAGTGGGCGAGGGGAGAATGGCATTTTGGAGCAGACAATAAATTCAAAGTCACCAACGGACTGACAGGTTGTTAAGGAGTCAACTGGTGTTTGGCTATTCTCAGCCAGCCGCGAACCTGGATTCCGGCCAACACCAACCC
>JAACFF010000510.1 GCA_009937635.1 Chloroflexota bacterium | reverse complement strand
ATGTCTGCAAGGAGCATAATTATGACAGGCACTACTACAAACCCTGCCGAGCAAGCAAAAAGCGAAGAATTGGCTGATGCATTTGCGCAGTTGCAGGAGAAGCTGCCGGCTATGTGGGCGGATATTGGCAGCAGCGATCCTGGCGGCCAGATCCAGAGACCACGGACAGTGGTTGTGATCCCTTCTCTCTCAATTGAGGTAGAAGCGTCGACGGTCAGGCAGCAGGCTTATGAAGAACGTTTTCTATTCATGCTCTTTATCCTCAGCCAGCCCAACTTGCGCATGATTTATGTCACCTCCATGGCTATAAAGCCGGAGATTATCGACTACTATCTCGATATTTTGCCTGGGGCGGTGTACAGCAATGCCCGTAAACGACTTTTCCTGGTTTCCCCAGAGGATGGCTCGTCACGGCCGTTGTCCGAAAAGTTGTTGGAAAGGCCGAAACTCATCAAGCAGATACGTGATCTGATTCCCGACCGGGACAATGCCCATATCGTGCCTTTTAATACCACGGACCTGGAACGAGAACTGGCTGTGCGGTTGGGCATCCCCATGTACGCGGCCGATCCAGACTGCTTCGATTACGGCACCAAGAGCGGCGCACGGCAGTTGTTCACGCAGGAAGGGATCAACCACCCGCTGGGCGTTGAGCATCTTTTTAACGAAGCGGAGATCATCGCGGCGATCGCCGCGATGCGGGCGCGCAAGCCGGCGATCAAACAGGTGATCACCAAGCTCAATGAAGGGGTCGGCGGGATGGGCAACGCCGTGGTGGATCTGTCCAAGTTGGGGACGCCGGGTGCACCTGACGAAGCGGCGGGAATTGAGAACTGCCTGCAAGCGATGCGCTTCGAGGTTAGAGATGTGACATATGAGGGGTATATGACCGCGTGGCAGCGTCTGGGTGGCGTGGTAGAAGAGTTGGTCAGCGGGGAAGAGGTGCACAGCCCCAGCGTGCAGCTGCGGAATTCGCCGTTGGGTGAGGTGGAACTGCTGTCGACGCATGACCAACTGCTGGGCGGGCCCAGTGGCCAGACTTTTTTGGGTGCCAGTTTTCCGGCGAATCCTGATTACAATGGGCTGATCACGCGTGAAGCGTTGATAATTGGCCAACGCCTGGCGCGGGAAGGCGTGATCGGTCGTTACGCCGTAGATTTCCTGGTAGTGCGGGACGAGGGAGGGCAATGGCGCACCTATGCGATTGAGATCAACTTGCGCAAGGGAGGCACCACGACCCCTTATCTCACTTTGCAGTACCTGACGCGAGGCAGCTACGATGCGCAGGAGGATGTTTTCCGCACGCTGCACGGGCAGGAGAAGTATTACCTGGCCAATGACCATCTGGCATCGAAGCGATACCGGGTCTTCACGCCCGATATTCTGTTTGATATTCTGACGACGCACCGTCTACACTTCGATCATACGAGCCAGGTAGGCATTGTGCTGCATATGATCTCGGCCGTAGGTACAAATGGAAACGTAGGCTTAACGGCCATCGGCAATTCGCCGCAGGAGACGGCCGAGTTGTATGAGCGCTTTCGGGCGGTTTTGGATGTGGAGGCGCAGGCGCGGAGCTAAGGATCAAAGATTGCGCAGATATGTCAATCCCAATCTCGATCGTATCGCAATCGCTAACGATCTTCCTCGATTAGGAACGTGCTGATTAGTTCGTTAACCCGTTGGGGCTCTTCATGCTGTACCCAATGCGTCGCTTCTTTGATGATCATGAGACGGCCGTTTTGACAGAGGTCGATGCTCGGTTGGGCCATTTCTGGGCCCAGGAATTTGTCTTGGGCTCCCCAGATTAGTAGCGTGGGTACGGTGATCCGTTTGCTGGACGGAGGGGCCGGTGGTTTCTGGATCATGGCGCGATACCAGTTGATCATAGAACGGAAGGCATGGGGTTGGGACCAGGCGCGGCGGTAATGGTCCAGATCTTCGGCGGTGAAGGTTCCTGGCCGGCTGCTATTAAGCAGGGCTTGTGTGGCAAGCTGCCAATTGCGCCGGCGGGCCAGGGTTTCGGGCAGCCAGGGGATCTGGAAGGCGAAAAAATACCAGCTCTTGCGCAGTTGGGTGAAGTTCCCTCTTAAATGCTGCTGGATAACCGCGCCATGGGGCACGTTCAAAATCACCAGTTTGGCCACCCGCTCGGGGTGTTTGGCGGCGAGCCACCAGGCGACGGCGCCACCCCAGTCATGGCCCGCTACATAGGCCTGTTTACGGCCGGCAGCATCGATCAGACCGGCCACGTCGTTGGCCAGTTGGTCGAGGCCGTAGGCGGCGATCCCCTCTGGTTTGTCGCTCAAATTGTAGCCGCGTTGATCGGGAGCCCAGACCTGGTAGCCAGCATCGGCGAGGGAAGGGATCTGGTGTCGCCAGCCATAGGAGAACTCAGGAAATCCGTGCAACAGGATAACCAGCGGACCATCGTCAGGTCCGGCCTGGACGACGTTTAAGCGAATGCTATTGGTCTCAATCTCAATATTGTTTGTATGCACATGTACGGTTTGAGTAGGGGTTGTTTGCGAACCGCCCCTACTCGTGATCAGCAGGTATATAGGGGATAATGCCTTTGCCATATGCTGCTTCCTGGACATAGCGAGGCATATAGCGTGCATCTACAATCATGCCATCAACCATTATCATCCAAACCATCGGATTGTCGTTGATTCGGCTCGGTAGCGTCCACTCTGGTTCCATCAGGCCGATGTTGAACAGATCACGTATCACCTTGGATTTACTCGCGGGACTACTTTTGCCAACGCCGAAATACTCGCATATCTCAGGAACCGTGGTATGAGGATTCTGGCTTTTATCGAAGACGAAGTTGACGGTCCCGACAGCGTGGACGATGCCTGCCGCCCAGTTATTGGCACGGCCGTTTGCCAGGGGAGACGGCCGTTTGCGTGCCAATTTTGCGGTCATCAACCGGCACATATCGCCATACTCTTCGTTTAGCTTTTCCTTGCAGAAGCCATTTGTCAGCTCGCTAATCGAGTCGTAAGTTTTCTGCATCGCTTCTGGGACTGAATATGGATTCTTCATGAGGTCTCCTTCTCGACCGAACTGTAGCATTTACATTATTTATTAAAGGCTTAAACCACTGCCTCTGGCAGTGGAATCAGTAAAGGTTCTACCGTAGTAGCGAGTATTATGTACCAACCTAGAAGGTGCGACGCTTTCAGGAGGTACATAATGACCCGCCAATTTAAGAAGCTATCGCATTCGCTGTACGAGTGCAAATACCATGTCATATTTTGTCCCAAGTATCGGTACAGAATATTGCAGGAAGAAGTAGCCAAGTACGTTACGCAACAAATATACCGTCTCTGTGACCAAAAAGATGGAGTGGAAGTGCTGGAACTGAATGTGCAAGAAGATCATGTGCATCTGGTTGTATCAATTCCACCCAAGTATGCAGTATCGAAGTTCATGGGATACCTGAAAGGGAAGATGGCCTTGAAACTATTTGATCGGTATCCAAAACTGAGAAAACGGTACTGGGGACAACATCTATGGTCACGAGGATATTGTGTCAGTACCGTTGGCTTAGATGAAGAGCGCATACGAAAATATGTGAAGTGGCAAAACAAGAAAGATGAAGATGCAGATGCCACGCAAAGAAGTTTGTTTGACTAGGTAAGTAACAGCGCGCCTTCTAGGTGCATTACTCCAAGCCACCCCCTTTGGGGGTGGTCATTGACTTAAACGACCAGTTTTCGAGCGGGTAGTGACCAACACCACGATACTGTCCTTAAAAATCAAACTCATCGGTGAAGGCGTACTGGG
>JAACFF010000509.1 GCA_009937635.1 Chloroflexota bacterium | reverse complement strand
TCACGTTTTAGCTCCCGGACGTCACGCAAGTCGACGAAGACCACATCATCCGAGTTCAGTTTGTCGATAGCCTCGGCTGCCGAGATGATCGCTATGCGTGCCTCGGCTGCCTCGACCAGCGCCTTGTAGCCGACTTTGCTCATTTCTCCCCTCCGCGCCTGATGCCAAACTCTTTGTCCAAGCTACTACTATAGTATGTACAGCGTGCATTAAGCGGCCCTTCACGGCCCTTTTCCCTCGGGAAAGCGCTAGAATTTCCTTTCCTTCTGTCTGAAAGGAAAAAAAGCAATGAAACAGCTGAAGCATGTTATGAGGCTGATCACCGGTCTGGTGGTGCTCGGTTCTTTACTGGCTCTGGCGGCTTGCGCAGAGAAACAGCAGGCAGCAGCGCCGGCGGAAGCCAAAGTTGAGAAGGAAGCGATTGTCTGGAAACTAGCCCAGACCTGGGGGACGGGATTCCCGATCTTTGGCGACGCGGTCATCAAGATGGCCGACATGGTCAAAGAGATGTCCGGCGGTGAGCTGGAAATTCGGATCGACTCGGCAAACAAGCACAAGGCGGCGTTCGGCATCCTCGATATGGTCAATGCCGGCCAGTATGAAATGGGCCACTCAGCCTCTTATTACTGGAAGGGCAAGGACCCGAATACCATGTTCTTCTCCACCATGCCCTTCGGCATGATCGCCCCGGAACAGTACGCGTGGTTCTATTACGGCGGCGGTATGGAGTTGATGAAAAAGGTTTACGACCAACACGGCGTTTACAGCTTTCCTGGTGGTAATACCGGTAACCAGATGGGTGGCTGGTTCCGCAAGGAAATCAACACGCTCGACGACCTCAACGGTCTCAAGATGCGTATTCCGGGCTTTGCCGGTGAGATCCTCTCCAAGCTTGATGTCGTCGTAACGAATATCGCTCCTGGCGAACTCTATACGGCGCTTGATCGCGGCACCATTGATGCCCTGGAATGGGTAGGGCCATCCCTTGATCTCAACATGGGTTTCCAAAAAATTGCGCCTTATTACTACACCGGCTGGCACGAGCCTGCGACGGAACTGCAGTTCATGGTAAACCAGGCCGCGTTTGATGCCTTGCCTGAGCATTTGCAGAAGATCCTGGTGATTGCCATGCAATATGCGGCCTACGATATGTATGCTCGCTCCTACCATGACAGCGCAGTCAACTGGGCTTCTATCGAGGAGGAGTATCCGGACGTCAAGATCCGCACCCTCCCGCCGGAAATCATTGCCGAAATGAAGAGGGTCAACCTGGAACTACTGGCCGAAAGCGCGGCCAATGATCCGGTCTTCAAAGAAATTCTCGAATCACAAACGGCCTACATGAAAATGGCGCGCAAGTGGACCGAAATTTCCGACTACGCTTATCTCAAGGACAATCTCGAGTAGTCCCGTTCAGACTCCCGGCTTCGGCCGGGAATCTGTTGTTGCCATGTAAAGGCATTTCATGCTCCTGAGGCTAGAGCAGTTCTTCGATCGCTTCTCCGATCTGATGGGGTGGATCGCCGGCATTCTCAACCTGGTTATGCTGCTCAACGTCTTTTACGACGCGATCATGCGCTATTTCTTCAGCAGCGGCTCGATTGCCCTGCAGGAGATGGAGTGGCATTTGTTTGCGATGGTCTTCCTGTTTGGTATTGCCTACGCACTCAAGGAAGACGGCCACGTGCGTGTTGATGTCTTTTACGATCGTTTTTCACCCCGCTGGAAAGCCATGGTCAACATTGGTGGCACCTTTTTGTTGTTGCTGCCGTTGAGCGTGCTGGTCATCGAGGGTTCCGTCTGGTACGTGCAGGAGGCTTACAATTCGGGTGAAGTCAGTGGTGATCCGGGCGGTCTGCCCTATCGTTGGCTGATCAAGCTGGTAATCCCGGCGTCCTTTGTTTTCCTGGTTGTGTCCGCAACCGGGTTTGTCATCCGCAATATCAATATTCTCCTGGGTCTTGCAGAACCGCCGGAACGGCGCCCCGAGCTTCTGTAGATGATCGGACTGATCATGTTCGCCGCTGCGTTGCTGCTTTTGCTTGTCGGCTTTCCTGTGGCATTTACGTTTGGTGGAGTTGCGGTTTTCTTTGGCTTGCTGGCGGAGGGGCCCGAGATTTTTTCGCTGATGCCGCACCGCATCTGGTCGATCATGAATAACACGATCCTGATGGCCATTCCGCTGTTTATTTTCATGGGCATCGTGCTGCAGAAATCCGACCTGGCCGAACGACTGCTCGAATCGATGGGTTTTCTGTTTGGTGAGATTCGTGGCGGCATCGCCATTTCTACGATCCTGGTAGGAGCCTTGTTGGCGGCATCCACCGGAGTGGTTGGTGCCAGCGTGGTTGCAATGGGGGTTATCTCCCTGCCGGTCATGCTCAAGTATAACTACGACAAACGACTGGCCACCGGAACCATCTGTGCGGCCGGCACCCTCGGCCAGATTATTCCGCCGTCCATTATTCTCATTATCCTCGGCGATGTTTTCCAGGAACCTGTCGGCGACCTGTTCAGGGCTGCGCTTTGGCCGGGCCTGTCCCTGGTCGTTTTTTACGTCGCCTACATCGTCATCATCACATTAGTAAGGAAGGACCTGGCGCCGCCGATCCGGCTGGAGCAGATGACAGGTTCAAAGAGGCACCAGGTATTTCAAGCGTTGAAAGCGGTAGTCCCGCCACTCGTGCTGATCATCCTGGTGCTTGGTTCAATCCTGACCGGCGTCGCAACACCGACGGAATCATCCTCGGTCGGCGGCGTTGGCGCTATCGTCCTGGCCGCTTTTTATGGCCGATTCTCGGTTCGCATGGTCTGGGAGAGTACGCTGGAGACCGTCAAGATCACTGCCATGGTTTTCGCGATACTGATCGGCGCGACCGCTTTCTCGATGGTCTTCACCTACACGGGTGGCGACTGGATCGTCGAGGAGTTCATGCTGAGCCTGCCCGGAGAAGAGTGGGGCTTCCTGATCCTGTCCATGCTGGTCATCATGGCGCTGGGCTTTTTTATCGATTTTGTAGAGATTTCCTACATCGTCGTGCCGATCCTCGTGCCCATCGCCGCCAGTTTGGGTATCAACCCGGTCTGGTACGCAATCCTGGTAGCGATGAACCTGCAGACGTCATTCCTGACACCGCCATTCGGCTTCAGTCTGTTTTATCTCAAAGGTGTTGCACCTCCCGAAGTCCGAACCACGGATATTTACTATGGCGTCACGCCCTTTATCATCTTGCAAATGATCGTGCTGGCCATCCTGGTGTTCTTCCCGCAGTGGTTTGGTTTTTCAGCGCACTAGGCAGGAATAAGAATTATCTCTAGACAGTGCCATGCTGGAAACACTCTGTAACCAAACCGGACCGCCCGGAAATCATTTGGAAACCGGTCTTTCGGACACTCGTCAATAAGGATCGCGAGATTCCTCCGATGTTTGAGAAGAATGGACGGGACACGCGGTCAGGGGGTAGTGCATTGAGGAGGAACGGCAAATGAATTACAGAACAGCAGTCGGCGTTACCGTAGCGGCAATGCTGGCACTGGCGTCAGCATCGACAGTTGCCGACCAGGGAAAGGGTCGGGGAGGGCCCGATGATCGCGATCAGCAGATGGATAGCGGCCAAAACGACAAGCGCGACATCTATGGCAGCGAGCTGATGTCAGAGGAAGAGCTAGATCAGTATCGGAAGCGGCTCGCCGACATGGAAACCGAGCAAGAGCGGGCGAAGTTTCAGGCGCAGCATCGGAAAATGATAGACGCGAGAGCTGAAGCTCTCGAGCTCGAAGTCGAAGAGGCCGAATGAAC